>DASSJN010000243.1:0-31917 GCA_035691185.1 Steroidobacteraceae bacterium | reverse complement strand
CTCTACCTCGCGTTGCGTGGTGTCCCACTTCAGGCACCTCTCCCGCCCGCGGGAGAGGTCGCACGAAGTGCGGGTGAGGGTTCCGTACCTCTCCCGCCCGCGGGAGAGGTCGCACGAAGTGCGGGTGAGGGCAGTGCGACCGCGCGTTTCCAGGCGGCGATGGACGACGACTTCAACACGCCGGTCGCCGTGGCCGAACTGCAATCGCTCGCGCGCGAGATCAACACGGCCAAGGCGGCCGGCGATCTCGTGAAGGCCGGCCAGGGCGCGGCGGAATTGAAGACGCTCGCGGCGCGGCTCGGATTGCTCGGGCTCGAGCCGGACGTGTTCCTGCGGAAGCGGGCGGCGAAGCAGGCGAATGTTGCCGAGGCGCAAGCGGACGCCAGGGGAAGCGCCACCGTCGATGCCATCTCAGGCGCAGCCCTCATCGACGCCGACATCGAGCGCCTGATCGAGGAACGCGCCGCCGCGCGCAAGGCGAAGAACTTCAAGGAATCCGACCGCATCCGCGACCTGCTGGCCGCGAACGGCGTCGTGCTCGAGGATCTGCCGGGCGGCAAGACGCTCTGGCGTCGGGGCTGACTCTCACCTCTCCCACTGCGGTGGGAGAGGTCGGCCGAAGGCCGGGTGAGGGGCTCAGTGCCGGATGCGCTGCAGCGCGGCTTCGAGCGTGTTCTTCATCAGCGTCGCGACGGTCATCGGGCCGACGCCGCCCGGCACGGGCGTGATGAACGAGGCGCGCTGACGCGCCACCTCGAACTCGACGTCGCCGACGAGCTTGCCGTCGGGCAGGCGGTTGATGCCGACGTCGACGACGACCGCGCCGGGCTTGATCCACTCGCCGCGCACGATGCCGGGCTTGCCGACCGCGACGACGAGCACGTCGGCCATGCCGACGAACTGCTCCAGGCCCTGGGTGAAACGGTGGCAGACCGTCACGGTTGCGCCCGACAACAGCAATTCCAGCGCCATCGGCCGCCCGACGATGTTCGAGGCGCCGACCACGACACAGTGCTTGCCCTTCACGGGGATGCCGGACTTTTCCAGCATGCGCACGACGCCATAGGGTGTGCACGGGCGGATCAGCGGGTGACGCAGCGTGAGGCGGCCGACGTTGAACGGGTGGAAGCCGTCGACGTCCTTCGCCGGGTCGATCGCCTCGATGATGCGGCGCTCGTCGATGTGGTCGGGCAGCGGCACCTGCACCAGGATGCCGTCGATGGTCTCGTCGGCGTTCATCTGCTCGATCAGCGCCAGTAGCTCGGTTTCGGTCGTCGAATGGGGCAGGTCGTGGCTGTGCGAGTCGATGCCGCACTCGTCGCAGGCCGCGCGTTTGTTGCGCACGTAGACCTGGGAGGCCGGGTTGTCGCCCACGAGCACGACCGCGAGCCCAGGACGACGCAACCCTTTCGCGGCCAGCCGGTCGGTGGCCACGCGGACCTCGCGGCGGAATTCCTGGGCGATCGCCTTGCCGTCGATGACGGTGGCGGTCGTGCTGGTCTGTGGAGCGGAGGACATGGGCGTATTGGTGCTCCCGCGACGATTGGCGCCGGTACCGGACCCGTCATTTTCGCAGAGGAGGCCGCGCCTGTCGCCGACGACGGGGAAATCCAAATTGACGCTCAGGGGGGCGGTCCGTATGATTCGCGCTCCCGTGCGGGGCCCCGTCCGACGCAAGTCGAACGAGGTCCTGGCGACGACGGCAGATCGGTCGGTCGAGCATGGCGGGGCATGGCGCAGTCTGGTAGCGCATCTGCTTTGGGAGCAGAGGGTCGGGGGTTCGAATCCCTCTGCCCCGACCACTCGGCAAGTGGATGAGCGACACTGTTACTGCTGCAGCATGCGCCCGTAGCTCAGCCGGATAGAGCATCGGCCTTCTAAGCCGAGGGTCGCAGGTTCGAGTCCTGCCGGGCGCGCCAGGTCGGCGCGGAAAGCGATAGACTGCACCGTTGGACGATGGTGGACGTAGCTCAGTTGGTAGAGCCCCGGGTTGTGGTCCCGGCTGTCGTGGGTTCGAGTCCCATCGTCCACCCCACCTTTCGCGTGGGCCGTTAGCTCAGTTGGTAGAGCTGCTGACTCTTAATCAGTAGGTCGTAGGTTCGAGTCCTACACGGCCCACCACTTCCTTCCGAATGCGGATAGACCGGCGCGATACTTGCGCAGAACCGCATCGGGCGTTCCCTCGCAGGCTTCGCGCGAGCAGCCTATAGCCCGCTCCGCGGCGATGACTGGCTGTCGTCCTCGAGAGCCCGGAAGCCTGTCCGCATTCACTGGGCGATGAATCCGCCGTCCACTACCAGTTCCGCGCCGGTCATAAAACGGCTTGCATCGGAGGCGAGATACAACACCGCGTGGGCTATGTCCTCGGGCTCGCCTAGGTGGCCGATCGGGTGCATGCCCTCGTAGGCCGCCTGTGCCTCGGCAGTGCTCTTGAAAATTCCCTTCCGCACCGAATCCTCCATGCCTGCTTTCACGAGATCGGTGAGAATCACCCCGGGGTGGATGGAGTTGACACGTATCCCATACGCACTCTGGCCGCACTCTACGGCCGCGATCTTGGTCAGGTTAGTGATCGCGGCCTTGGCGGCGGAGTAGCTGCCGGCGCCCCTCAATGCGACCATCGCACAGATCGAGGCCATGTTGATGATGGAGCCGCCCCGGCCCGAAATGCCGCCCGGTTTCATGGCCCGAATGGCGTGCTTGACGCCGAGAAACACTCCGTCCGAGTTGACGCTCATGACCTGTCGCCAGTCAAGCAGCGGCATGTCTTCCACCAGGTTCAGGTTCTCGACGCCCGCGTTGTTGACCACGACATCGATGCCGCCGAACGTCTGCACGGCCTCCCCAATGACCACTTGCCACTGTTCTTCGTCGGTGACGTCCAGGCGACGTGCGATGGCCTCGCCTCCCGCCTGGCGAATCTCCTGCACGACCTGCTCGGCGAGACCGGATTCGACATCGGTCACCACGACCTTGGCACCGGCCGCCGCCAGGAGTCGGGCACTGCAGGCGCCGATGCCGCGCGCCGCGCCGGTCACCAGCGCCACTTTTCCATCGACCCGAAACGGGTCCGCGATCCGCTGCATCATTCGGGCCTGATCAGGAAGAGTACCGAACCTTGCTCCACCAGATGGTTGCTCTCCGCGCAGATCTTCTCCACGACGCCACGCGTCCCGGCCATGACCTGGCGGAAGCATTTCATGACTTCGAGCAGGCAGACCACGGTGTCCTCTTCAACGACGTCGCCCACCTCGACGAATGGAGGTTCTTCGGGGCTGGGTTTGCGGTAGAACACGCTCGTCACGTTGGCGGTGACAGGCACCAGCCCTTCGTCCGACGCCACCTCGGCCTTCGGCTTCGGGTCGGGTTTGTCCGAGGCTGCTTTCCGCGGATGGGCAACGGGTGCCGCCGGAGCCTCGACGGGTTCGGCAGCCGCAACCGGTGCGATCATCGGTGGCGGATTCTGCGCAGGGGCACCCGGACTGAAGAAACCGGCGCCGCTGCTGCGAACGTTGCCCTTGACCAACGACAGTTTCAGGTCACCGGTGTCTATGTGCAGTTCCGTGTCCTTGCACTCCCGGATGATCTTCAACACTTCCATCACATCGTCGATGTCAAAACTCATGAGGCGTGACTCCGTCTGCGATCGGCTGAACTCACTACAAATCAGCTTCGCCGAAAATCGAAGAAGCTATTGCCCTTGCGCAACTGCAGGTGGCTCACATCCTGGTGCTTGCTCAGTTCCTTCAGCAGCAACGCCAAGGGCTCCTTGCCCGTGTAGTACGTCTTGGGCGGCTCGATCTTCTTGATTTCCGCATCTCCGTTCATGATGTGGTAGAGGAAGAATTCCTCGTCGGAGACACCGGTCAGACCATACTGCTGTCTCAGTGCCTCGACCGAACCCTCCTGTTCCCCTATTTCCTTGGTCCTTTCGTATTTCTTACGGAGAATCCTGGCATGGGGTTGGCTGAGGAACCTGTCCCTGACGTTGGGATCCATCCACGGGACGCCGGCATCCTCCCATCCCCAGACACCCAAGGCCGTTTCGATCATGCTGTCGAGGACTTCCTTGTAACGCTCGCCGGTGGCGACATTGACAGCCGCCTGAGAAACGATGAACTGGGAGGCCGGCGTGATCATGATCGGATGGCCCATGTCCTCGATGATCCGAACGACCTCGTCGAGCACCTCGTCGAGCTTGTCGCCGATGCCCAATTGGGTCAGCTGCGACTTCAAGTTGGAGATCACACCGCCGGGGATCTGGTGCGAATAAACGCCGTGATCATACTCCAGCGGTTTTCCGATCGGTAAACCCTCCAGTTCCGCGATGCGCGTCAGCCGCTCTTCGACGACCTCGAGGGCCTCCACGTTCGTGATGTTGTGGTCCAGGCCCAGCATCTTCGCGTTGTGCATGGCATTGAACACGGAGACGTGGGACGACCCGGACGCCAGGGGTGGGATACAAGTGTGAACGCCGTCGACCCCCATCTTCATTGCCTCGACGACGACCAGGCCCTGGTAGGTGCTCATGCCGTGGGTATGCAGTTCGATCGGGATGCCCTTCGCCTCCTTCTGGATGGCGGGCAGCAGCGTCCGGATGCGGTCGAGCGACAACAGCCCGCCGGCATCCTTGAGCCAGAGCTGATCGGGTCTGTATTCCGCCACGAGGCGTCTGGTCAGGTTGGCGTAGTACTCGTCCGTCGTGCGCGGCGACGGGTAGAAACAGATGCAGGGGGAGAATTCCAGCCCCCGTTCCCGCACGGCGGGAATGACCCAAGGGTAGTAGCGGTCGAGTTCGTTCCTGGAATTCGCCATCATGTATTGGCGCACGACCCCGGTAGAACTGACCATGAGGTCGTACCACCTGTTGACCACGGCCCGAGGTTCGGTCTCGCCGAGCATGTCGATTCGCTCGAGGGTCGGGAGCATGGTTTTCGTTCGGGTAATCTTCTCCTTGAACTGGTGCGCGATCTGCCAGGGGTCTTCCTTGAAGAAGCGGATCCACGTCTTGAAATTGACCGCGTTGACCGGCAGGTCGACGTAATCGAACCCCGCCTGGTCGATTTCGGAGGCGACGACCTGATGCATTCCATAGGTCATCTTCATCGCCCAGAGGCTCTGTGAGCCGTCCCTGAGGGTCATGTCCGAGAACAGGACTTTTTTCCGGGTCATTGCTTTGCTGCTCCGGTCTGGACGTCAGCCCCGTCCCGTCGTCGCAGACTTCAGCTGCGAGTGCATGACGGACGTCATCGTCGCGCTGCCCTCCGTCAGGAGCCGGTAGACCATCGTCGGGAGGGCGAGCTCGAAGAGCGTCAGCCACGGGTCGGCGACCTGGATCATGCCCAGCAGGTCCCGGTCATCGGGCGTCATGCGACGGATTTCCGGCTGGTGTTGCGAGTCGGGTGCGCACCGCTCGGGTGGACTCACCGAATGGTGGCCCGAGCAGGCGAGCGGACGCACCGGATAGATCGAGCAGAGACCGTCGACGAGAAACGGGCAGCGGATGTTCGCCATGAAATAGCGAGCGGACAATGGCCGGGTGTCCTTGATGACGCGGGCCATCGGGGCTGATGACGCAAGCGCCCGATTGCGGATGCCGTCGATTTCGTCCGGAATGGTTTCCGCCTTTTCGCGCCACTCCTCGTAGCGATCGAGAAATTGCTGCAGCAGGTCCTTGCTTCGATACAGGTGGGCGACGATCACCATGCCTTGCGCCAGCGACACCGAAACGTAGTGGTGGCAGCAGAACGTGCATTCCTTACGGCAGGTGATCTGCCTGCCCTCCGCGGCCACGGACGCCTGCAGCGACCGGTTGGTGTTCTCCCGGGTGGTGTCCAGCAAAGCGGCGTACTTGCGGCAGAACTCCCTCCGCCACGATCCGTACGATCCCTGGTTCTCCCTGTCTTCGGTCGTCCGGACCATCAAGGGCAGCTGGCTGGTCACTTCGACTCCTGTCGTCCTAGGATTCGAGGAATCCAGGCAGGACGCTGGTCTCGATCCACTTGACGTTGATTTCCCCCGTTGCGAATTCGGGCCGATCGATCAGGTACTGAAGGAACGGTATGTTGGACCGGACGCCTTCGATGTGGAATTCGGCCAGCGCCGCCTTCAGATTCGCGAGGGCATGTTTGCGGTCGCTGCCCGTGGCAATGAGCTTGGCGATCAGGGAATCGTAGAAAGGACTGATCACGTAGCCCTGGTAGCAGTGGGTATCGACCCGGACATGTTCGCCACTGGGAACCACGAAGCGCGTGATTCGTCCGGGCGTCGGCATGAATTCGTTCCTCGCGTCCTCGGCGGTGATCCTGCACTCGATGGCGTGCCCGTGAAACTTGATGTCGGACTGCTTCAGGGACAGCGGATGACCGAAGGCGAGACGGATCTGTTCCCTCACGAGGTCGACGCCGGTGATCTCCTCGGTGACCGGGTGCTCAACCTGAATCCGGGTATTCACTTCCATAAAGTAGAACTGGTGCCGGTCCATGTCCACGAGGAACTCGACGGTGCCGGCGCTGTTGTAGTTGACCCCCTTGGCCAGTGCGACCGCCGCGGCCGAGATGCCCTTCGTCAGTTTGTCGGGCAGTCCGTAGGGGAGGGCTTCCTCGACCACTTTCTGGTGGCGGCGCTGGGAAGAGCAGTCGCGCTCGCCCAGGTGGACGACGCGGCCAAAGTTGTCGCCCAGGATCTGCACCTCGACATGCCTGGCATTCTGGATGTAGCGCTCGACGAACAGCGTCGGATCGCCAAACGCCGTCTGCGCTTCACTCGAGGCCATGTAGAAGGCGTTCTTCAGGGCCTTCGGCTCGTTGACGATGCGCATGCCGCGGCCACCGCCGCCCGCGGACGCCTTGATCAGCACCGGGAATCCGATCTCCTCAGCCCTGGCTTCGACCTCGGCGAAGTCGGCCAGACCTTCGCTGCCCTCGTTGACGGGTACGCCGCACTCCTTGGCGAGCTTCCTGGCGCTGATCTTCCCGCCGAGCGCGCGCATGGTCTCGGAACGCGGGCCGACGAAGATGATGCCGTTGTCCTCGCAAGCCTTGGGCAGCGCCGGGTTCTCCGCCAGGAATCCGTAGCCGGGATGGATGGCGTCCGCCCCCGTTGCCTTGGCGGTCGCCATGATCATCGGAATGTTGAGGTAACTCTGAGTGACCTGGGGCGGGCCGATGCAAACGACCTTGTCCGCGAGTCTGGCCGGCAGGCTGTCCTGGTCGGCCTCCGAAACCGCGAGGATCGTCTCGAGATCACTCTCTTCACAGGCCCTGATGATTCGGACCGCGATCTCCCCGCGGTTTGCGACCAACACCCGTTTTCTCTTCATGATCCCGCGCTCCTGAGCAAGGGCGACAATTCCATTCGAAGACGTGCGCTGTCTCGGCCATGCGAGCGGCGTTCGGTTCGTGGCATCGTCAAGCTCCGTGCGCTCGATTGCCGCCGCCGAACGTCCTGCGAAGCTCGCCCTTCAGGACCTTTCCCGTTGCGGTACGGGGCAGTTCCGGTACCCGGAACCAGCGTTGCGGAATCTTGTAACGGGCGACACGCGCGGCCAGCCAGGACTTCAGCTCTTCGTCGGGTGGCGCATCGTCGTTCACGACGCAGGCGACGGTTTCACCCCATTTGGGATCGGGCAAACCGATCACAGCGGCGTCGGGCCTGGCGGGATGCGCGCGGAGGGCGTCCTCGACTTCCCGGGGATAGACATTCTCGCCACCGCTGATGATCATGTCGTCGCGTCGGTCGACCACGTGCAGGAAATTGCGCCGGTCACGGTACCCCACGTCGCCCGTGTGGAACCACCCGTCGACCAGTGACTCGGCCGTCTTGTCGGGAAGCCCCCAATACCCCTTCATCAATCCCGGCCCGCGCAGGATGATCTCGCCGGGCGTGCCATTGGGCAACTGCCGGCCTTCGTCGTCGACGATGCGTAGTTCGTACCCGGCGGCATCACAGCCTGCGGAGGTGAGGGCGTCGATGTCATCCGGGTCGTGGTCCTCGGCTTTGAGCATGCAGGCGCTGCCCGCTTCGGTCATGCCGTAGTGTTGCTGGAATCCGCACGAAAACTTTGCCATGGCCCGGCGTAGGAGTGTGGCGTCGATGGGCGAGCCGCCGTAGGTGATGAGCCTGAGAGACGAGGGATCGTACGAGTCGATGTTCGGCGCCTCCAGCAACATCGCAATGATGGTGGGCACTCCGTTGGTCGCCGACACGGATTCGTTCTGCATCAGCTCCAGCGCTGCTGCGGCATCGAACGCGGGCAGCAGGATGCAGGTGCTGCCTCGAAAGAAATAGGCGCAGAAAAGGAAGCTCGAAATGTGGAACAACGGCAGGTTCTGCAACAGTACCTCGTCGGGTCCGATCTGCATTTCCATGGCATTGCCGATGACGCGCGCGGAGAATGCCATCCTGTCGATCGTGGCGCCCTTGGGGCGCCCGGTGGTGCCACTGGTATAGAGAATGAGTGCGTTCAGATCGCCATCCGTCGGGTCCGCTTCGGGCTCCGGTACGGCTGAGTCGAGCATCTCCGCATAGGAGCCGACCACGCCGTTCTCGGCGGTCGACACGAGATGGCGTACGCCGCACCGGAGACCTATGCGTCCAACGGTGTCGGCATGCTTCCTGCCACCGATGAGCAGGGCAGGGTCGCAGTCCCGCACCATGTATTCCAGTTCGGTGTCGGTCAGCCGCGAGTTCAGTGGCACCAGCGTGAAGCCGGAGCGCAGGCAGGCCGCCTGGAGTTCCGCGTACTCGAGCTCGTTTCCGGCCAGGTACGCGACCCGGTCGCCGGGCGCGAGGCCCCGGGACCTGAAGGCGGCGCCGAGGCGTCCGGCGCGATCATGAACCTCCGAAAACGTGAGTCGGTCCTGTCCGCACATGACCGCCGTCGCGTCGGGCTTTCGCAGCGCCGACCCGTGCACCAGGTCGATGTATCGCTTGATGGGTGCAGGCATGAACGGTTCGGTCGTGGAGCTGTGTCGTTCCGTTTCCGATGAGCCGTTCCTGCTCAGGATCGGTGCAGCTTCCGATAGTCGCTGGAGTAATGAGCAAAGTTTTCCGGGTATACGATCCCCGGCTTTGCCGAGCAGGCGATGGGGACCGCCTGCATGAGGATCACCGCGGTCGCATAGTAGCCGGCGGTCGTCGGGTCATTGCCCCGGCGCAGGAGGTTGTGCTCCACCGAGGCCACGATATCCATCTGCATCGAGACCGACGCGGGCTTGCCCTCGACGATCACCCGGTAGTGGTCACCGCGGACTTCCACCGGACAATAGTCGCCGACGAAGAAGATCTCATCCAGGTAGAAGAACGGCTTCCCGCCGACGATTCCGGTCCAGGTGTGTTCCCAGCACGCGACGTTTCCCTTCGGAATGGTGACGCCCGACGCACTCAGATACAGGTCTTCGCGGGCCGGCGTGAAGCGCGACTGGACGTCGATCCGTTCCAGCTCGTGCCCGAGCACGTGCACGGCCTGGGCGACGGCGGGGTAGTAGAACGGAGTGCCCGCGCCTTCTTCGATCTTGTGGATGATGCGCTCGGCCCGCTCGATCTCCATCCCGATCGTGCACGCCTTCAGCATGGAGAGGTCGACGTGGCTCAGGTTGAAGTATTCCTGGGCGCGGACGTAGTCGATTTCGTTGCTGAACGACGTGAGCAGCGGTGCCATTCGCTCGGTCAACCAGCCCGGGTTGATCCCGGTGCCGTACAGGCTGACGCCGCCTTTCCGGCAGGCGTCCTCCAGCATGCGAACGAAGGCGGCGCCACGCAGTTGCGGGAAGTGATAGTTCGGCGAGGCCACCACGTTCTTGCCGGATTCCAGCAGGCTCACCACTTCCCGGTTTCGCGGCGTGTCGTCCATCATGTTGGTGCCGCAGTGGATGACACAGTCGGCTTTCATGTCGAAAATGGCCTGCTGGTCGGTCGTCATCGTGACGCCGACAGGCTCGATCCCCAGCATCTCGCCGACGTCCATGCCGTTCTTGCGCTCGCTGTAGGCGAGCACGCCGACGAGCTCGAACTCGGGCCTCTTCAGGACTTCCTTGATGACGGCGGAACCCAGGTACCCTGGCGCCCAGACGATGATCTTGTAGGGTTCCTGGCGCACGAAGTCCCCCTTCGAGTCCATTATGACTTGTGGTCAGAAAGAGCGCTGAGTATAGTCCGCGGATCCGGAAATGTTCAATGGCCCGGTGTCCGGGAGGTCGCTGAATGAGCCTGCCGAGCATGATGAACCTGCAGACGCTGTTTACACTCGAAGGCAAGGCGGCCCTGGTGACGGGCGGGTCCCGGGGCGTCGGCGCCATGATCGCGGAAGGCCTCGTGGCGGCAGGGTGCCGCACGTATGTCTCCTCGCGCACCGCGGCGGACTGTGAGCGGATGGCCGAACAGCTCAGCCGGTATTCCGCCGACTGCATTCCGCTGCCCGCAGATATCTCGTCGGTCGAGGGAATCGAGGCCCTGGTCGCGGCGCTTTCTCGGCTGGAAAACGCCGTCGACATCCTGGTGAACAATGCCGGCGTCGCCTGGGGGGAGCCCTTCGCGACGTTCTCCGAGAAAGGCTGGGACAGGGTCATGAACCTGAATGCCAGGTCGGTGTTCTTCCTGACCCAGAAGATGCTGCCGCTGTTGAAGCTCAGGGCCAGGGCCGAAGACCCTTCCCGCGTGATCAACACGACCTCGGTCCTGGGTTCCCTGCCGGATCCGATGATGGCCTACTCCTATTGCGCCAGTAAGGCCGCCCTGGAACAGATGACGAGGAACCTGGCCTACGAGTTGGCCGGGGACAACATCACGGTCAACGGCATCAGCCCGGGATTCTTCCCCAGCAAGATGACGGCCCACATCGTGGACAACGAAGCCGCCGACCGGGCGATGCTGGAAAAAGCACGCTTTCCACGCCACGGCAAGCCTGAGGAACTCGCGGGACTGGCCATCTACCTGTGCTCCCGGAGCGGCGCGTACGTGACGGGCGCCATCATTCCGGTCGACGGTGGAATGCTCCTGTCCTGTTGACATGGGGTCCGGCCGACGTGGGCTACGTACCCGACCTGCTGTCCTATGCTCGGACCCGTGCGCCGAATCGTCCGGCGGTCGTCGCCGGAGAGCGAACCCTCGCGTTTGCGGAAGTGGATGAGCGAGCCAGGCGCCTGGTGCGGTTGTTCCGCGACTGGTCCCTGGAGGCCGGCGACCTCGTCGCCGTGCTGGCGAAGAACGAAGCCGAATATTTCGAGCTCCACATTGCGGCCATCCGCGCCGGGCTCTCCCTGCTGCCGCTGAATTGTCGGCTGGCACTGCCGGAACTGCAGTACATCGTCGACGACTGTCGGCCCAGGTTGCTCGTCTGCGGCGAGGAGTTTTCGGCGCTGTCGGCCGCGCTCGAGGTAGAGCGCAAGTGCAGTCTGGGAGCCGAGTACGACGCGCTGCTCGCCTCGGCGGACCCTGCGGACGACCCATGCTGGTGGATCTCCGCCGATGCCACGTTCGTCATCCTGTACACCAGCGGCACGACCGGCCGGCCGAAAGGCACGATCATCAGTAACCGCGCATTGTTCGCCCGGATCGGCTGCAACCTGTTCGAGTACCAGATCACCGCAGAGGACCGGTTCCTGATGTGCCTGCAGCTGTTTCACATCGGGTCGATCAATTGTCTCAGCCACCTCTACGTGGGCTCCACGGTGGTCCTCGTCAAGGATTTCGAACCGCGTCACGTCCTCGGGCTGCTATCACGTCACCGGATCACCGTCGTGCTCATGGTGCCGACCATGATCAACGCGGTGATCAACCTGCAGGACGTGGAGGGGGCTGATTTCGCGAGCCTGCGCCTGGCGGTTTACGGCGGTTCACCGATTCCGCCGGTGGTCCTGTCCCGCGCCGTCGATCTGATGGGCTGCGGGTTCCTGCAGACCTACGGCATGACCGAAACCAACGCCATTACGTTCCTTCGTCCGCGGGATCACGATCCGGCAGGCAAGCCACACCTCCTGGCCAGTGCCGGGACGGTCGGATTGGGGATGGAAGTGCGGGTCGTGGATGGCGAGGGCCGGGATGTGGCGAGGGGGTCGACCGGCGAAATCGTGTGCCGCGGGCCCTGCCTCATGGACCGATACCTGAACCTGCCGGATGCCACTACGGAAGCGCTGCGCGGTGGGTGGATGCACACCGGAGACGTGGGGTACCTCGATGGGGACGGATACCTGTTCGTCACGGACCGAAAGCACCACATGATCATCAGCGGTGGGGAGAACGTCTATCCGCGGGAGGTCGAGGATGTGCTGTTCGAGCACCCTGACATCCTCGAGGCCGCCGTGATCGGCGTTCCGGACGACCGTTGGGGAGAGCGGGTCCATGCTGTGCTGGTACTCAGGCAGGGGAGGGCGCTCGACCGCGACGGCGTCATGGCCTTTGCGCGAGCCCGCCTGGCCGGCTACAAGGTGCCGAAGACACTGCAAGTCGTCGCCGTGCTGCCCAGGAATGCGATGGGCAAAGTGGCCAAGAACGAGCTGCGCGGGTGGCTCGCGAACGAGGTGAACCCATGATCAAAATGATCAATCTCCTGAAGCGGCACCCGGCCCTGTCGATGGAGGAGTTCATCGAACACTACGAAACCGTGCATCGGAAGATCGGGGAAAAGTGGCTGGCGAAATTCGCCGTCAAGTACGTGCGCAGGTACCTGCGCGATCTCCCCGAGTCGGTCTACCCGGGACAGATGGTCCGGAATTACGACGTCGTGATGGAGATCTGGTTCCCGGACCGGCAGGCGCTCGAAGACTGCTTTGCCGTGCTGCTCACGGAGGAGGCCCAGGCCGAAATCAGGCCGGACGAAGACAGGCTGTTCGACCGCGGGAACATGCACTTCTTCATCGCCGAAGAGCACGAGTCGGATCTGCGTTCTTAGCGCCCGTCGCCACGCACGACGCCCATACGAAAATGCCCGCAACTGACGTTGCGGGCATTTCCGTCATTCACTCCTGACTCCGCGAGGGCTGTTACACAGCCTGGCGGGGCAGGGTCCTTCGAGTGCTCCGATCAGAAGCGATACTGCAGCTCTACGCCGAATTCCCTCGGGGCACGACGCTGTGCAAAGCGCCAGAGCGTCCCGGGCGCCGAGTCAGTCGCCGTCGGGCGGACCGGGTTGACGACGTAGCTGTGCGTCCAGGACTCCTCGTCGGTCAGGTTGCGTCCAAACACGGACAACATCCAGCTTCCAAAGCTGTAACTGATCGATGAATCGAAAATCTCGTAACTCTCGATCGCCGAGCCGGGATAGTTCGTGATAGTGGCTTCGTAGTCATCCGTGTAGCTGTAAGAGGCGCGCCACGAAAGATTGCCGTCACCGATGTTCCAGTCCATGACGGACGTCACTGTCCAGGTCAGCTCTGGAGCGCGGCGCATGTCGAGATCCGACTCGTCCTGCGGCGGCAACAGGTTGCCTTCCGAGTCCTGGTCGCCCCAGATGTTGACGAACAGCTCGTCGTACTTGGCATCGAGGACGCCCACGTTGCCGGACAGGCGCCACCAGTCGAGGGCCAGCCATTCGGCTTCGAGTTCGAACCCGTCGACCTTGGCCTTGCCGGCGTTCACGATCGCCAGCTGCGTACCGGTACCGACCGGGTTGCCTTCGCTGTCGAGGGACGGTACCGCCAGCTCGACCTGCATGTCCTCGTAGTCCATCTGGAACGCCGTCAGGTTGAGTTGCAGTCTGCGGTCGAAGAAGGTCGTGCGCAGGCCAAGCTCGTAGTTGGTGAGGTTTTCCGGCTTGTAGCCACTGGCAAGCACTTCCGGGGTCTGAGCGCGGGGGGATAGACCACCGCTGCGGAAGCCGGTCGACGTGGTGAAATAGGCCATCACGTCGCCCGTGAAGTGAAAGCGCGCCCCCAACCGATAGATGACGTCTTCGTCGGTGCGGCTGCCGCCGGAATTCGGCGGAAGCTGGTATTCCTCGGCGAGATAGCTGTAAACACTACGCGCCAGTTTCTTGTTCTCGCTGATGTACCGGGCGCCGGCCGTCAGCACGAGCTTTTCGTCCATCAACGCGAGGTCGCCCTCGGCGAACACCGAGTACGAACTCGACGTGGTGAGGCCGTACTCGAAGGTGCATGGGTCGCCGCCCAGGTTACACCCGAGCAACGTCAGGGTCGTGTCTTGGTTGTTGGTGCCTTCCGCCCAGGCCTGGAAGAAACCGGCCTGCCACGTGAAGATGGATCCCTGGTCACGACTCAACCGGACCTCGTTGGTGACCTGCTCGTAGTCGCCCCAGCGACGGAACTCATAAATGGGGTACAGGGTCCCGTCCCCGTCGAGCGACTGATCGTCGGTGGACCGCATCCAGCTGCCGATATAGGTCACCGTGTAGTCATCCGTGACATTGGCCGTCAAACGGGCGGTGACGGCATTCTTCTCCAGCTCGTTGGTCATCGGGTAATTGGCGGCGGTCTTGTCCCAGTTGTGGGTCGCTGGCTGACCGCCCTTGCCGGAGCAATAGACGCCCCCTCCCGGCGGAATGCTGGGCACACCGAGCGGCGCACCGCCAAATTCGTCGAGTATGCCCGTGAGGTAGCAGAAGAGGTCACTCTCGTTGATGTCTGTCAGGAAGACGTTGGAGGTTCCATCGAGCTTGGAGTAGTCGTACATCAGCTCGGCTTTGAACGTGTCACTGGGCTGCCACAATACGTGTGCGCCAAATCGATCGTTATCGCGATCCCAGAGGGTGCCGCCCCCCAGGTTGTCGACATAGCCCTTGTCCTGGCGTTCGAGCCCGCCCGTCAGTTTGACCGCCCAGTTCTCTTTTCCGTAGTTGAACAGCACGTCGCCGGAATACTTTTCGAAGTCACCGGCGCGCACGCGAATCTTGCTGCTGGTCTGATTCAGTTTCGGCGCGACGCGATGAATATTGATCAGGCCGCCCACCACGTTCTTGCCGAACAACGTGCCTTGCGGCCCGCGCAGTACCTCGATGCTCTCGATGTCGATCAGGTCGAAGACCTGGCCGGTACCGGTGGCCAAGGGGACGTCGTCCAAGGCGACGAGCACTGTGGGGTCGAAGCCCTTGTCCACGTCCTGGTAACCGATGCCGCGGATGCTGAATCCGCCGCCGCCGGGTGTTCCCATTTCGATGGTGTCGAACACCACGTTGGGCGAGAAGTGCTGCAGGCCGGTCGTGTCCAGGGTGAACGCCTGGTTCAGATCCGCGCCCGAGATGGCGGTGACAGCGACTGGCACGTTCTGGATGTTTTCTTCCCTTCGGCGGGCGGTGACCACCACTTCTTCCAACTCGCCGCTTCCCGCCGCGGCCCGTGCTTCACCTTGTTGTGCGGCGCTCGGGTCAATGACCCCGAAATAGCCGACTGCCAGTGCTATTACCGTCGTAGCCGATCGACTGCGGTCCATAAATTGCCCCCTGATGCGATGATTTCTGCCACGGCTCGTCAAGGCACGTTTCGGTCCAGGTCTCGGTGATCAACCCCCGCCACCGATCCCCGCAGGATAAAAACAAAATTGACTGTTTTTACCAGCGGCATACCATAGGCCAGCGGATTATTCTGCCGTCTGCCGACGTATGTCAATTGCTATCGGCCTCGGTCCTCGTGCGTCTGTCGTGGCATGCGAATCGCCCTGATAGTCGAACGCTGATCCGCAAACGGGCTACCGTGACGACCCTTGGAGACACCCGGTGCACACTGAGACCGATGGCGGGTCGAGTTACCGGTGGATGGCGCTGGCGATTGGAGCGCTGGTGCAGGCTGTCGTGGCGGGAGCGGCCTGGACCATCATGCCGGTTCTCTTCCACGAAATTTCCGGGCCCGCGCCGACGGGCCTGGGCCTGAGCCTCGTGGAACTCGGCGCGATCTGGGGCACGTTTCCCCTTGCGGTGGCGTTCTTCTGCATTCCGATGGGCATGGGGGCGGATCGGTACGGAGTCCGGCTGATCGTCGGAATCGGCGTGCTCGTGGCGGCCGCGGCAGGCGCCCTCAGGGGAACCTCGACCGGGTTCGCGCCACTGCTGGCGTGGATGTTTCTGTTCGGGGTCGGCTATTCGACCATCGGGCCCAACCTGCCGAAGATGGTGGGCATGTGGTTCCGCTCCAGCGAACTGGGGCTGGCCAACGGCATCATCCTGGGAAGTTATGGGCTAGGCGCCGGCCTGGCGATCACGTTCGGCGGCTCCCTCGTCTCACCAGCACTGGGCGGATGGCGCAACACGCTGTACGTCCTGGGCGCTCTCAGCCTGATCATCGGAATCCTCTGGATCGTCGCCATCCGGGATCAAAAGACGGAGCCACTGGCAGCGCCCGGGACGACGGTGGCGCAGCCGGGGCTGTTCGACAGCATCGTGGCAGCCCTGAAGTGCCCCGATGTGTGGCTGCTGGTCATCGTCCTTTTCACATCCCAGGGGGCCTACATCGGGGCGATCGGCTTCCTGCCCATGTACCTCGTGGAGCAGGGGCTGAGCCCGGCGACGGCCAACGCCTACGTTTCGATCCTGCTCTATGTGTTCGTCGCCGGCGCGATCGTCGTTCCTTCCATCTCCGACCGTCTCGGCACCAGGAGGCGGGTGTTCCTCGTTTCGTTCATCGTCAACGGACTGGCCGTCATGTCGACGGCATTCCTGACCGGCCCGGCCCTGGGCTTGTCATTTGCGATCTGGGGATTCTCCACCGGCGCGGTCATCCTCTGTTACGTCGTCCCTCTCGAGCATCCGTCCCTCGGGCCGTCACTGGCCGGGGCCGTCAATGGGCTGCTCATGGCAGCGACGTTCACGGGTGGATTCGTTTCTCCCATCGTGGGCAATGTCATCGCGCAGGAGGCCGGCGGGAGCACGGCCATCGTCATGTGGGGCGGGCTCTATGTCCTCGCCGCCTTCGTCTTCCTGCGCATCAGCGAAACCCATCCGAACGCAGCCGCCAAGGATCAGCGCGGTTGACTGTCGGCGCTATCCACGGATCAGGTGTTCGAGAAGACCTTCCTCAATGTACTGCGGATAGGCGTCGGGCCGGACCGGAACCGGATCGTCGCCGGGATACCCGATGAGCGAACGTACCTCGGTGCTCATGTAATAGCCGCCGGCCACGGCAACCTCCAGGGCATGGCGGGCTTCCGCGTCCGTCTCCGCCAGTTCCTGGAGCCGCTCGGCCACGGTGGTGCTCCCTGGCCGAACTGCGCGACGAAGCCCGGCGACAAGGTCCGGTCGCGCCGCGGCGGCGCGGTCGAGCAGGCTCTCGCCGATGCCGACTTCACTTGGTGCAGGCCGGCCATCGATCGACGGAATGAGTGCGTCGGCCAGCTCGGCCAGCCGCTGGCGTTCGGCAGGTTCGAAATCGACCGGGCGCCCTGCGGGATTGCCGACCTCCGGATTCGAATACGCCTCGGCCTTGCCCGGCGACGTGAGGGCGAACGCACTGCCTCGAGCGGGCCTCGGCACCTGCGCGCGGTGGCGCGCCAGATGATCGGCCGTGCGCGCAGCAAGCGCCGTGATCGTGCAGGTGGGATTGACCCCACCCGTCGTTACGAACACGCTGCCGTCGACGATGGCGAGGTTGGGGATGTCGTGGGAGACACCCCAGCGGTTGACGACCGACGTGGCCGGATCGTCTCCCATCCGGGCCGTGCCATAGATGTGCGTGCCCACGGGCACCAGCGACATGGCCTCGACCTTCGCGGCGCCCGCCGCTTCGAACGATTCCCTGGCGCGCTGGACCTGCCATTCGAACATCCGCTTCGTGTTGTCGTTCACCCGGTAGAGCAGTTTCGGCGCGGCGAAGCCGGAGGAATCCCGGAGGCTGTCCGAGAGTACGACCCGGTTCGTCTCCGACGGCAGATCGTCGCCCGTGATGCCCCAGTCGACTGTGTGGCCCAGCCGCTCCGTCAGGCGCGCATGATGACTCTCGCCCCACACGCCCAGGCCCGGAGCCGGCAGCATCAGAGCAAGGGGACCGGCGCCCGGCTCCAGGTGCCACTTCGACGTCCCGACGAATCCGCGGGATTCGTCGGATTCGTAGAACTGCATGCAGCCGACCGACGACCGGTGCCCGCGCCAGCTTACGAGCGGCTCGTCGAAGATGCCGGTCACGAGCGCCCAGGTGTGCAGCATCACGTTGCGGCCCACCAGGCCGGAGCGGTTCGCGAGCCCGTCAGGGTGGCGTTCATCCGCCGAGGCCAGCAGCAGGCGAGGGGTCCCGACGGCATTCGCGGCGCAGACAACGAGGTCCGCCTCCTGGACGTGCCCGGCGCCTTTGCGGTCATACCACTCCGCACCGGCGGCGAGGCCATTCTTGTCGACGAGCAGCCGCCGCACCCGCGCGCCCGTGATCAGCTTGACGGCGCCTCCATCGACGAGAGCCCGCCAGTGCGTGAGGTCCGGCGAGGCTTTCGCCCCCTCGTTACAGCCGGTGTAGCAGGTTCCCCGCTGGACGCAGGGGCGTCGGCCCTCATAGGCAATGGACGGAATGGCGTTGTTGTCCGGCCACCAATGCCAGCCGAGCCGGGCGTGACCGCGCGCAACGCGCATGCCGGCCTTGGAGACGGGCAGGGGCGGCAGTGGAGGACCCGCGCCCGGGGGGTAGGCGGGATTGCCCTCCAGCCCGGACACACCGAACTCCCGGTCGGTGCGCTCGTAGAAGGGCCGAAGTTCCTCGTAGCTGAGCGGCCAGTCCTCCGCATACCCGTGCAGGCTGCGCGAGCGGAAGTTGGACGGGGTCAGCCGCGGCCAGATTCCGCCATAGAGCGTGGCGCTGCCGCCGACGCCATTGAAATTCCCGATCGCGATCAGGTCGGACTCGGACAGATCGACGGGGTAGTCAGGCGGCAGGTTCCTGACGTTCGGGTCGAAGTTCCACTGCTTCTGGGCCGTCAGTTCGTAGTCGAGCTTGTCGCCGGGGAACCGTGCCCGGTCCGGCCACCCGCCCTGCTCGAGGCACACGACGCTCATGCCTGCCTCGGCGAATCGCTTGGCGGCGACGGCCCCGGAGGGCCCCGCGCCGATCACGAGTACGTCCGCGCGCTCAACAGCCATTGGTCATCTCCGCGATCAAGAGGCCATCAAGCCGCCGCCGATCGTGAAGGTTTCGCCGTGACAGTACGGAGCTTCGTCGCTCAGGATCCAGGCGGCCATGGCTGCAATCTCGTCGACCGTGCCATAGCGACCGAGCGCGTTGCCCGTGCGCATCGCCTGCTGCATGGTCTCGGTGCTGACTCCCGAGGCCGCGCCCATGCTTTCCTCCAGTGAATGAATCATCCGCGTGTCCACGACACCGGGACACAACACGTTGACCCGGATCCCCTTGGCGCCGACCTCGGATGCGAGACACTTGGCCAGCCCCACGACGGCGTGTTTCGACGCGTTGTACACCGAGGTGGTCGGATTGCATTTCAGCCCGGCAATGGAAGCAGTAAACAGGATCCCGCCGCCCTTGCCCCTGGCCTGCAGGTGCCTCACGACTGCTTGTGCACAAAGAAACGAACCGCGGACGTTGATGTTGAAGACGTGGTCATAGTTCGCCTCGGAGAACTCACTCACGTTGGCGGCCACGCCCTCGACACCGGCATTCAGGAATGCGAGATCGAGGCCGCCGAACCGCTCGGCCGCCGTCACGCAGGCTGCCGCGCCTGTCGGTGTCGTGAGGTCCGCTGCCAGGCACTCGGCGTCCTTGCCCAACGCCCGTCGAAGCTCCCCGACGTCGAGGTCGATTGCTACGACCCTGGCCCCCTCGGCCAGCAGCCTGTCGCAGGTGGCGCGGCCGATTCCGCCGGCGGCACCCGTGACCAACACCGTCTTGCCCTGCAACCCTTTCAACATGATGGACTCCCTGCAATTCGAGAGCGAGATTTCTCGTTTCGAGCCCGAGCTCGCGTCGACGCGAGCGGCCCGATGGGTCATCAGAGTCATTGTGACCGACGGTCACTATAATTGAAGTCGCACATCGGTCCAAGGGCGGAATGGGACCGCAGCCATTCCGGGCACGGCGAGACGCTTGCAGCACGATCTTCCGGTTCAGAATCGCTCGTTCAGGTGCTTCCTGCATTTCCATGCCAAGCCAGGAACGCCGCCTGCAGAGCGGCGCCATCGAGGCGTCACGAGTGGAGGGTTGACGCGCCCGGCGGACCGGGCGGCCGGCGGATCTCGCCGGCCGCCGAGCTCCGGTCAGAAGCGCGTTGAAAGCTGCAGCACCACCGTACGCGGGACATTGCCGAATCCGAGCTGGTCGGCGAACACGCTGTCCGCGGTGCCGCCCCGTGTTCCGGTCAACGGACCATCGACGACGCCCGACACATAGAATTGGTCAGTCAGATTCTTGCCCAGGAGTGCAACTTCCCAGAGCCCGTCATCCCTGCCGAAGCGCACGCTGGCATCGACGGTCCAATAGCTGTCCATCATCGCGAGCGGGTTGTCGAAGCCCGACGGATTGTACTCGTCGCTGTAGCGCGCGTCGGCCGCGACCATGAACCTGAGCCCATCGCCGACGGTCATCTCGTAACGGGCGCCCATGCTTGCCGCAAACTCCGGCGCGTTGGCCGTCGGTTTGCCGTCGGCGTCCTGGTACGGGTAATTGTCGACAGCGAAGGTGCAACCCATGGCCGGTGTCTGGCCTGAATAGCACGGGATCAGCGAATCTTCGTAAGTAGCCTTGTTGTAGTCGAATTCACCGTGCAGGTTGAGCCCGGGCAGGCCCTGCGGCACGTACTCGAGTGACAGTTCGACGCCCCGGGTCTTCGCATCCGCCGTGATGGTATTGAACGCGAAGACGTCGGAGCGGAAGAAGTCGACCTGCAGGTCGATGAACTTGTACTCATACGCCGTCATGTTCAGGCGCAGCTGCTGGTCCAGGATCGTCGACTTGACGCCGGCCTCGAAGCCGCGCGCCTTCTCCGGGTCGAACGTCAGGTCGCTGAGCGGATCGGCCCTGAAGGCGCTGTTGATGCCGCTGATCGAGAAGCCGCCAGACTTGTAGCCCGACTTGTAGGCGGCGTACAGCATGACGTCCGCAACGGGCGTCCAGCTCAGCGTGACCTCCGGTGAGGTGTTCGTGAAGGTCTGGTGCGCCACGACGACACCGAGCGGATCCTCGGCCGGCCGGAAGATCTCGGTGACGGCTGCGTTGTTGTAAGGCTGCCGGAAGTCGCTGTCCTTGGTCTCGTCGGTGTAGCGTGCGCCGGCGGTCGCCTCCACGGTCTCCGTGATCGACCAGATCAGCTGGCCGAACACCGATAAGGTCTCGCCGTCGGTCTTGCCCCGCTTCGAGGTCGCCTGGTAGCGATTCTCCGGGCTCACCGTGGAATCCTCGACGTTGGCGAACCCGATGTGCTGGTGGAAGTCGCGTGTCGTGTCCTGGTAGTAGACACCGAGCATGCCGTTCAGCGAACCGCTCGACTTCGTCAGGGCTCGCAGTTCGGACGACACCGCAGTGAAGGGGGAGTTCTCGGTCGCGAACGTGGTAACCGGGCTGCCCTGGAAGTCGCAGTTGCAGGCCCACTGGTTCTCGTTGCGGTTCCAGTTGCTGACCCAGGTGAAGTCCACGCTGTCGAGGTCGTACTCGAGGTTGAGCGTGACCGACTTCGACTCGTAGTCGTTGTACTGCGAGCCGTCGCCCCTGGCGTAGGGGAAGTCTGCCGCAAAGTCGACGGGCGCGTTGAGCTGGTGCGTGACGAAATGCTCACGACAGGGATAGTTGTCGGGATCGCCGGGCCCATACGGGCTCAGTGCGCTGATTCCCGTCGGCGAGCGATAGCAGACGTAGTTCCACGACGAGTTGTTGACCTCATTCTTGTCGTAGGCGGCCTTCAATGTCGCGGCGAACTGGTCGTTCGGAGTCCACTTGAGAGTGATGCGACCGAGTAATTCCTCCATGCCGGGCTGATCGCGCGACTCGGGCAGCGCCGTGTGCGGGTTGAGGGTATCGGTGGCGACGTCAAAGGTCGGATATGGGACCGACGCAAGCATTTCGTTCTTGTAGTAGCCGCCATCCATCTTGGTCCCGCGCAGAGCGACGCGCACGCCGAAAGTGTCGCTGACCGGGGTGGAGAAGATGCCTTCCACCTGCACGGACTCCGATTCGAACTCGTAGTTGGCTCGGCCCTCGATCTCGGTCTCGTTGCCCGGATCGTTGGTCGTCATGTTGATGGCGCCCGCCGTGGCGTTCTTGCCGAAGAACAGCGCCTGCGGACCCTTCAGGATCTCCAGTGACTGGAGGTCGAAGAATCCCTCCTCGATGATGCGGCCCTGCCCGTAGTAGATGCCGTCGACGATGACGGCCACCGACTGCTCGATGCCAATCGAGGTCGATGACGACCCGATGCCGCGCAGCGTCACCTGCGCGCCCGATCCGTTCGACGCACGACCGACCAGGAAATTCGGCATCGTGGCCGCGAGCTTGTCGAGGCTGGTCAGATCGTTTTCGCGAATCTGGTCCGCGGACACGGCGGTGACGAGCAACGGCACGTCCTGCACGCTCTCGTCACGCTTGCGCGCGGTGACGACGATTTCCTCGAGACCGCCGACGCCGACGCCGACGCCTTCGGGCTCGGTCTGCGCGAATGCGGGGGTGCCTACACCGCCGACCGCGACCGCCAGGATCGTCGAAACGGTTCGAACCAGGAGTCTGCTACCGTGGTATTCCATGGAATATTGCCCCCTTCGAATGTTGCGGTGGACCTGGCGCCAGGCCGACTTGATCTGACCGTCCCCACGGTCGATTTTAAAAACAATACTGTTTGTATTATCCAATTGCAACATTCCTGGGCTATCCCGCTCCAATACTGGCCGACACGAGGTTGCGTCCATGCGAAATTCCGGAACGAGCCGCTTCTGGCGCTTCGGCCAATGCCCGGCCGGCGATGCCTTCGCCGATGCGTTCAGGTTCGAGACCGGCCCCGTGCCGGCGCCCGGCGGGGGCGAGGTGCTGATCCGCAACGAATACATCTCGCTCGACGCGGGTACACGAATGTGGATCACGCCGCGCACCGATGGGTACCAGCCGCCGCTGCCGCCCGGCGTACCCATGCCGGGTCTCGTCCTCGGCCGGGTCGTCGAGTCGCGGGCCGCCGGTTTCAAGGCGGGCGATCTAGTGCGCGGCTTCGGGCGCTGGGGCGACCATTCCTGCGTCGTGCCGGCCCTGTCGGCCCTCACCGTTCTCGACGACACCGTTGCCGACCAGCGCCAGCACCTTGGCGTGCTAGGCATGAACGGCTGGACCGCATACCACGGGATCACGGAAACGGGACGCACGCGACCGGGGGAGACGGTGCTGGTGTCGGCTGCGGCGGGCGCCACCGGACTGCTGGCAGCGCAGATTGCGCGGAACATGGGCTGCCGCGTGATCGGTCTTGCCGGCGGCCCCGGGAAGTGTCGCACGCTCGTCGAGGACTTCGGTCTCGACGATGCCATCGACTACAAGACCGCGGATGTCGAGCAGGCGCTCAATCGGATCGAGGGCGGCATCCACGTGTACTTCGACAACGTCGGCGGCCCGCTGCTCGACGCCGTACTGCCCAACATGGCGCATTACGGGCGCGTCGCCATCTGCGGGTTGGTCGCGACTTATGCTGCCGACAGCGCGACACCCGGGCCACGTCGCTTCGACCAGGTGCTGATGCGGCGGCTGTCGATCTCGGGTTTCTTCTCGCCGGATTTCGCGCATCGCGGTCCCGAATACAACGCATTGCTCCAGCGTTGGCTGCGCGCGGGCCGGATCACGCTGCCTTTCGACATCACGACCGGTCTCGAGAATTTGCTGACCGCCTACGCCAAGCTGTTCACGGGCGGGAACCTCGGCAAGGTGCTGGTCAAGCTCACGTGAACGGCGCGCGGTGATCGAGCCATCCAACCCGGTGGCGCGGATCGGTCACCAATCCTGTCTTCGCTTCACAGACATGGTGCGCTCCACCACCGCGACCACTTCGCCGCTGCAGTCCCTGATGTCGATCTTCCAGGTCGGCTCTACCTTCGGTTGCGTGTCGGCAGCGCGGCGCACCGCATCGATCTGCTCCTCGCTCAGGCGGAACTCGGCGCGCACGGCACTCTTGGCCGGGCGGCGAAAGCGTATCGAGGCACCCTTGTCCCAGATGATGTAGTCCGGTCCCAGGTTCTCCATCAGGATCATCATGTACATGCCGTCGGTCATGGCGAAGAGCGAGCCACCGAAATGCGTTTCGTTGCGATTGGTATTCCAACGGCAGTGCGCCATCTCGATGTCGACCTCGCGGAAGTCCGGCGAAATCCTGCGAACCCGGATGCCGGAGCCCTGGAACGGCGACCAACGATTCAGCCAGCGCTTCAAGTACCGGCTCATCATGAGCTTCCTGGCCGCCGTTGGACGAGTCGTCTTCCGCTTGTCGCTCATCGTTGGCGAACTCCTCCGCTCAGCACGGTCCGCAGCTCGCGGAAATCTTCACGCTCGCCTCGCCCCGGCGCCCGGTCCTCAGCGCAGCTGCCGGTGGATGTTCCGGAAACGCCGTGCCTTGAAGAACCAGAGACCACTGCGTTTCACCAGGATATCCTCGTAACGCCCGAGGTCGCGCTGCGTGACGCCGTCCTGGTCGTAAACCTCGGTCGTGTAGCTCACGACGCGTGCTTCGTCGCCGTTCACGACGATGGAGCCGGGTGTCGCGGTGAACACGAGCCCCGGGAAGCCCTGCATGGCTTTCTTCCAGAACGCGACGATGTTCGCCCGGCCCGTGATCGCGCCCATACCCGGATAGTCGGGCATCTCCCAGAGTCCGTCCTCGGCCCAGGTCGAGCCCCAGGCCTCGTCATCGACGCGGCAGACCGCGTCGGCGTAGGTCTCCAGCAGTTCGCGGATGGCCATGCGATCCTCGAGTGGTCCCGTGAATGTCATGATCGTCTCCCGTACGGCAGCAGCGGGTCATTCTGGCGTCGAATGGTGCTCGCGCAATTCACGCCGCAGGATCTTGCCCGAGGCATTGCGTGGCAGCGTGCTCCGCGCGGTGCGCTGCAAACGCGGGCCTAGGTGAGCAGGTAGCCGCCATCGACTACGGTGGTGGTGCCGGAAATGTAGTCCGAGAGGCCGCTGACGAGGAAGAGCGCCGCCCGGGCAATGTCGTCGGGCCGGCCGCAACGGTGCAGCGGGAAGCGTTGCGCGCCGCCGCAGATGTCGAAGAGGTATTGGTCGGCGCCGACGCTTTTCTCCGCGGCCAGCGCTTCGATGCCCGGGGTGACGATGGTGCCGGGGATGATGGCGTTGACCAGGATCCTGTGGTCGGCGAGCGCCAGGGCCATGGACTTGGCGAGGACGTTGACACCCGCTTTGGCGGAGTCGTAGTGCGGCATGCCGTTGACGGGATGGACGGACGCCAGGGACGCGATGTGAACGATCCTGCCGCCGTTGCCGGCCCGGATCATTGCGCGAGCGGCGGCCTGCGAGAAGAAGAAGAGCCCACGCAGGTCGAGGTCGTGGAGTTTGTCCCAGTCCTCAGGGGTCATCTCCAGCAGCGAGATGGCGCTGTAGATGCCGGCGTTGTTGACCAGGATGTCCAGCCGTCCGTAACGCTCCAGCACCGTCTCGCAGACCTTCCTGGCGTCGTCGATGGACGAGGCGTCGGCGAGCATGGCGTGGGCCCTGCCTCCGGCGTCGATGATGGCATCGGCCGTTCGCTGGGCGCCGGGGAAATCGATGTCCAGGACGACGATGGTGGCTCCGGCCTCGCCGAGCCGAAGGGCGATGCCCTGGCCGATGCCGTTGCCCGCCCCGGTGACGATGGCGACCTGACCGCTGAGATCGACGAGCTGGACCACGGTGAGTTTCGACATTGTTGCTTTCTCCTCGGGGGGGCGAGCCTGGCCAACGACACCGGCCCCGACACATTCATCCAGGAAATGCGGATGGTATCCTCGGTCTGGGTCACAGGGACGGGCCCGCGTCCGGACCGGCGCACCACATCGTCCGGGCGGCGCGTTCCGGTCACCGGGTACAGGAGCTCTCCATGCCTGTCGACCAAACGTTCTCCGCACTGCCAGCCTGCCCGGGGCGACTGCTCGGGAAGACGGCGCTGGTTACCGGCGCGGCGTCCGGTCTCGGCGCGGCCATTTCCGCCCGCCTCGCAGCCGAAGGTGCCCATGTCGTGCTGACGGACATCGACGTCGATGGCCTTGACACGCAAGCCGCCCACATCGAATCGGACACGCTGACGCTCCGGCTCGACGTCACGTCCGAATCGGACTGGCGCGCGGCGGTCGCGAGAACCGCGGCACGGTTCGGTCCTCTCGACGTCCTGGTCAACAACGCGGGGATCACGACCATGGGGTCGATCGAGGACCTCGGGCTCGAGGCGTTCCGGCATGAGCTCGAAATCGACGTGATCGGGGTGTTCCTGGGCTGCAAGACCGGCGTCGCCGCGATGAAGGAACGTGGCGGTTCGATCATCAACATGTCGTCCTCCGCCGGATTGAAGGCCTATTCATACCTCGTCGGCTACAACGCCGCGAAAGCTGCGGTCACGCTGATGACCAAGTCCATCGCGCTGCACTGTGCCCACAGCGGTTATCGAATACGCTGCAACAGCGTCCATCCGGGTGCCATACGTACGGCCATCATCGACAAGGTGCTGGCCCAGGTCGACAACCCCGCGGAAACCCTTGCAGGCTTCGAGGCGGCCCATCCGATGGGACATCTTGGACACCCGGACGACGTCTCGTCGATCGTCGCCTACCTCGCGTCCGACGAGAGCCGATTCGCCACCGGCGCAGCGTTCTCCGTCGACGGCGGCGCTACCGCCTGCTAGGTGCAGCCTCGATCCGGATCGCTGCTGGGATACCCGCAGCACGAGTCGTCATAATCTCGTCCATCACCCATCGGAGGCCTGGCATGATCCTGGGAATTCACCACACCGCCATTTCAGTCTCCAGCCTCGATCGCTCGCTGGCGTTCTATTGCGGCGTGCTCGGAGCCGAAGTCTGCGCCGAGTTCGAATGGCGGCCTGGCGAGGACGTCATTGACGGGATACTCGGCCTCAGGAACTCCTCGGCACGCACCGCGATGCTTCGCTTCGGTAACGTTCACCTCGAATTGTTCGAATACCACACCCCGACGCCCGAACCGCAGCAACCGGATCGACCGGTCTGCAATCATGGATACACGCACGTCGCCCTGGAGGTCAGGGACATACGGTCGGAGTACCAGCGCCTGGTCGCGGCCGGCATGGCGTTCCACTGTGAACCGCAGTTCATGGGGGACATCGCCGCCACCTACGGGCGCGACCCGGACGGAAACGTCATCGAGTTGCAGGAAGTGCTGAATCCGAAACACAGTACGCACATCATGAACCTGCCGGCCTACCGGGAACGGTAATCCCGATCTCTTCGCAAGGGCCAGGCCCCAATCGCCTGTGGCGTCCGCGCGTACGCGATCGTCAGATCTGACCAAGTCTCGAGGGAGAACTCGTCATGGCTCATGTTGCTGATTGGGATCTGGAAGCCGATGTCGTCGTACTCGGGTCGGGAGGAGCGGCCCTGACGGCGGCCATTTCCGCGCATGACTTTGGAGCCAAGGAGGTCGTGATCCTCGAGAGATCCGGAATGGTCGGCGGGACCACGGCGATGTCCGGCGGCATGTTGTGGATTCCGAACAATCATCACCAGCACGAGATCGGCGACACGGATTCCGACGAAGACATCATCGCTTATCTCGACGGCCTCGCACCCGGCATGCTCGATCCGGAAACCCTGGGCGCTTTTCTCGAGAGCGGTCCTGAAATGCTGCGCTACTTCGCGGACAGGACGCCCGTCCGCCTCCACGCGTATCCCGGCTTTCCGGATTACCAGCCGTACATTCCAGGCGCGAAGGTTCACGGCGGTCGCTGCCTGGACAACGACGCGTTCTCTTTCGAGCACCTGGGAAAGTGGGCCACGAGGGTCAACCCGACCAAGATGCGCTACCCGGTGCGTGGCAGCCTGATGGAAGCGGCCAACGGTACCCTCGATGCTGAAACGCTCGCATACCGCGAGAAGCACGATTATCGCGGGCTGGGCCAGGCGCTGATCGGTGCGCTGTTCAAGGCCGTCATGGACCGCAAGATCCCCATCCAGTTCGAAAAGCGCGCCCGCAGGCTCGTCAAGGATGGGGCGCGCGTGATCGGTGTGATCGCGGAGGGCAGGGAAGGGGACTTCCGCGTGCGCGCCCGCAAGGGCGTCGTGATCGCCACGGGCGGCTTCGAGTGGAATCAGGAGCTGGTCAACACCTTCCTGCGCGGGCCGCTCACGGGCCCCGTCAGTGTTCCGGAAAACGAAGGGGATGGATTGCTGATGGCCATCGAAGCCGGGGCGAAACTCGGCAACATGCAGAATGCCTGGTGGCAGCAGTCGGTCCTGGAACTCAAGGCGCAGCATCGCGATGCCAAGCCGAATTACATATTGGCTTCCGACGAACGGGCGCGTCCCGGTGCCATCCTCGTGAACCGCGCGGGCAAGCGTTTCGTGAACGAGGCCGCCAACTACAACGCGATGGGCATTGCGCTTCCCGCTTTCGACGCCGGCACGCACACCTACTGCAATCTGCCGTATTGGCTGATCTTTGACCAGCGCTACAAGGACAAGTATCCGGTCTTTACATCCGAGCCGGGACAGGAAGTCCCGCCCTATGTCATGAAGGCCGACACGCTGGAAGAATTGGCGGACGTTGCTGGGATCGACGCGAAGGGGCTGCGAGAAAGCGTGGCACGATTCAATGATCTCGTGCGCAAGGGGCACGACGACGACTTCAATCGCGGCGACAACACCTACGACAACTGGTGTTTCTGGGGCGACATGGCCTTCGAGCCACCCCACCGTACGCTCGGTGTGCTGGATCAGGCGCCGTACTACGCGGCGAAGATGGAGGCGGGCGCCCTCGGCACGTGTGGCGGTCCCAAGACCAACGGCAACGCGCAGGTGCTGGACTGGAACAACGATCCGATCCCTGGACTGTATGTGGCTGGCAATGCAATGGCCGCCGTCATGATGCATGCCTATCCCGGTGCGGGCGGTACCCTCGGTCCGGGCATGACCTTCGGCTATATTGCTGGACGGCACGTGGCGACGAGCCTGCCCAACGAGTGAACCGCACCATGAAGACGATCCTCATTACGGGCGCCGGCACGGGGCTCGGCAAAGCAGCCGCACTCGCGCTCGCCCAAAAAGGTCATCGCGTCTATGCGACCACGATTGATGAAGCGCAGGCCGGCCAGATCAATGAATTGGGCCGCGCCGAAGGCCTGCGACTCGAAGGCTTCAAGCTGGATGTGACGCTCGAGCCCGACCGGCAGAAGATCGTCGGGCTCGAGCTCGACGTGCTGCTCAACAATGCCGGCGTGGGGTATTCCGGATCGCTGGCCGAGCTGGACGTCGACATTGTGAGGAAGAATTTCGAGATCAACGTGTTCGGGCCCATTCGCCTGACGCAGATCGCGCTCACGGGCATGATCGCCCGTAAGCGCGGCACGGTGATGCTGGTCAGTTCGATCGCCGGACGGATCACCGCACCGTTCCTCGCGTCCTATTGCATGACGAAATACGCGCTCGAGGCGGCCGGGGAAGCGCTGCGCGGGGAGATGGAAATGCTGGGCGCCGGCATCAAGGTGTGCCTGATCGAGCCTGGTCCCTACAACACTGGCTTCAACAAGTGGATCATGGAAAACAAGTTCGACTGGATGGAGAAGGGCAGCTACTTCCGGGACAGGGTCGAGGCCATGAAAGAGCAGGACGCCATGGTGCTGGCGCAGATGGAAGTGCAGGACATCAGTTCCATCATCGACAAGATCGTCAGCGCCGCCGAGTCGGACAATCCTGATCTGCGCTACTTCGCCCCGGAACACCTTCTGCCACTTGTGAAAGAGGCGGAAAACGCTCGCTGATCCTCGACGACGGCCACGGCTCGCCGTGCCGTTCATGGCAGCCGGCGGTTTGCATCGTCTACGCCGCCGTCTGATCTCCGAAGCCGTGGGCCACGACCACCCGCAGCATGGCCCGGAAGCTGTCCACGAAGACCGTCCACGGCATCAGGTCGGCGACGTACTCGTCCTGGAAGAGCGTGGCCAGTTTCTCGGCCGCGGCATCGATGGTGCCACAACGCTCGTAGGCCTCCAGCATCAATCGGCGGCGGCGCTCGGACTCGACGATGCTGGAGCCGATGTAGTCCCGCGCCTCATCGCCGCTGATCCATGCGTAGTGGTCCGAGCATAGGTACTCGACGGGCAGATGCTCGAGCTTCCGCAGGCTCGCCTGGAACTGAACGTAGTTCGACGTGCCGTAGGGCAGGAACTTGTCCTCGAGCGGAATCGCGGCCGAATCGGACGGAAACAGCATCTTCAGCTCGGGGATGTACGCGGAAATGCAGCAGGGCGCGTGCCCAGGCGTCTCGAGAATCTCCAGGTGCAGGTCGCCGAGGTCGATGCTGTCGCCGTCGGTAAGCTCTTCGATCGGCAACTCGGGCCACCAGTCGAGGTCGTACTGACTCTCGACGCCAGCCAGGCCGCGGGCGTCGATGGCGAAGTGCGCCTGTCGGTTGACCGACTCGATCACCGCCGGCTTGCGCAGCACTGCGACAGCTCGACGCGAGGCATAGACGGTCATCGCCGGATTCCGACGCTTGAAGAAGGGCACGCAGCCGTTGTGGTCGAAGTGCGAGTGGGTGATGACGTACGCATCGATGTCAGCAGGCGTCCGACCAAGTTGTCGAAGCTGATCCAGCACCTGCGGCACCAATGCTGCCAGGCCGCCGTTCAGAATCAAGGTCGTCCTGCTTCCCTGAATCAGGTACACGCAGCACTCGGCATCGCCCAGCCGCCACACCTGATTGCACACCTTGCCCCACTCACGAGTCCTCATGGCTCTCTCCCCGCCCTCGTCGTTACCGATACACTTTCGGACCGCTGGAGCGGCAGTCGTGGCTGATAATGACACGTTGGGTCTGGAAGCCTACGCCGGGATCTCCGAGGCGACCTGCTACGAATGGAAGAGTGCAATGCCAGTGCTACCCCTCTGTCAGATCGCCATCAGCTCCACGGATTACGAGCGCGCACTCCGGTGGTACCGAGGTGTCTTCGGTTTTGTTCCGGCCAACCGGTTGGATGACGTTCACAGCGATCAAGTCAGGGAGATTCAAGGCCTGCCCGACTCCTGGATTGACGTACGCTGGCTGATGGGCCAGCAGGACAGCCTGCAATTGGAGTTCTTCAACTTCCGCCGTCCGCAGGTACGCCCCGTGCCCGCCGATTGGAAGCCCTCCGACATCGGCTACGCGAGCCTCGGCATCCACGTCGCCGACTTCGACGCCACGCTCACCAACATTGCCCGCTTCGGCGGCCGTCCGCTGACGGCTCCGATGGGCAAGGCCGGCCGTCGCCGCGTCTGCGTCCCCGATCCCGATGGCATTCTATTGGAGCTGATGGAGGACAACCCGCTGGCGGCCAACGCCGCTAACCGCGCCCGCCCCAGCCTGCCCTCGGCGGCCACCAGCATCACCATCTCTGTGCCCAATCTGGCGCAGGCACGGCGATTCTGGGTGGATGCGCTCGGCATTCCGGAGGCCAAGGGCATGTCGCTGCATGGCCCTGTCCACGAGTCCCTCTGGGGACTGAGCGGCGCGCATCGTGAGATCCTGCTGCTCCAGGCCGGCGACTTTCTGGTCGAACTTGCGCACTACCTCGATCCGGCTCCGCGGCCGCGGCCTGCGGGCTGGTGGCTGGCCGATCAGGGCATTTCGCACCTGGCCGTCCGTCCGGAGACGGTCGAGCACTTCGACGAACTCTACGATCGCGCCGTCGCCGCCGGCTACCGGAGCAACTGCGAGCCGGTCAACATGGACCTCGGCAAGGCCGTCTACCTGAACGACGAGCAAGGTTTCACCTTGGAGCTGTTTTATTGCTCCAAGGAGGGCGAGCCCGCCCTGGGTTTCGCCCCCGAGTAAGCGGTCAACGCGTGGTCCGACGTCCGCGTCGATA
>DASSJN010000242.1:0-9959 GCA_035691185.1 Steroidobacteraceae bacterium | reverse complement strand
CGGGGCGGTCGCGTTCCAGCATGGCGCGCGCCTTGGGGCCGGGCAGGGGGGTCTTGATGTGCGGGTTGGGCACGATGGGCTCCTGGAGTCTGGCCCGCATTATGCGGGCAATTGCACGGGGCGCCGATGCGCCTCGCGGGTGCGCGCGTGCAGCGCGCGCAGCGTATCGAGTTCGAGCGGCGTGGGCGGCGCCAGCGTCCCGACCGTGCCTGCCACCTCGAGCGGCCAGCCCGTCGCGGCGCGGGCCTCCTCCACCGTCACGCCTTCGTAGAGCGCGGTGAGCTGCAATTCGTCGCTGCCCGGAGCGGGCGTCAGCACGCCGTAATCCGTGATGACCGACTGCGGGCCGGCACCGCGCATCGGGGTCCTGGCGCGTGCGCCGTGGCCGTCGAGGAACCCCGCACTCGTGCGGAAATCGAGCCTGGCGACCAGGCTGCGCGGCGTGGCCTTGAGCATCACGAACGTGCGCTTCGCGTGCGCCGCGATCTCGGTCGCGCCGCCGGCGCCGGGCAGCCGCGTCGTGGGCGAACCGTAAGGACCGATCACGGTGCTGTTCAGGTTGCCGTGACGGTCGACCTGCGCGGCGCCGAGGAAGCCGACGTCGACGCGGCCGGCCTGCAGCAGATAGCCGAACACCTCGGGCAGCGGGATCACGCAGGCCGCGGTGTCGGCGAGTTCGCCGTCGCCGATCGAGAGCGGCAGCACGTCCGGGCGCGTGCCGAGCGTGCCCGATTCGTAGACCAGCACGATGTCCGGCGCGTGCGTGAGCCGCGCGAGGTTGCAGGCCGCGCTCGGCAGGCCGATGCCGACGAAGCAGACGCACCCGTCCCAGAGCTGGCGCGCGGCCGCGATCGTCATCATCTCGTCGCGGGTCCAGTCGCTCATGCGGCCTCGCGCAGCCGCGCCAGGAATGCCGCGTGGTCGCGGCACGCGAGCACGTGTCCGTCCATCCAGGCCCGGAACGTGTCGCGATCGCGCGAGATCGCGTCCCAGCGCCGGTAGAACTCGTTGTCGCGCGCGTAGCGGTCCTGCACGTACGACGGATACGCGCCGCCGGGACAGTGCGCGACGGCGGTCACGATCCAGTGCGGCAGCACGAGTCCGTTCATCGCCGGAGGCAGCTCGTCGACGATCTCCTCGACCGTGACGATCAGTGTCGTGGCGGCGAAGGCGGCTTCGCGCTGCGCACCGACGATCCCGTGCAGCGCGACGTTGCCTTTGCGGTCGGCGCGCTGTGCATGCAGGACGGTCACGTCGGGGTTGATCGCCGGCACGGCGGCGAGGCGCTCGCCCGTGAATGGGCACTCGACGCTGCGGATGCGGGGATTGGCGGCCGCGAGGTCGGTGCCGAGGTAGCCGCGCAGCGTCGCGAACGGCAGTCGCGCGGCGCCGGCGCAGTACGCCGCGGCGACGCCGGCGTGCGTGTGCTCGTCGAGCTCGAGCGGTCCCGGCCAGCCGTGCTCGACGGCGTCGCGGAGCCGGTGCAGCGAGCCGACGCCGGGGTTCCCGCCCCACGAGAACGTAAGCCGGCTCGCGCAACCCATGCCGATCATCTGGTCGTAGACGAGGTCGGGCGTCATGCGGACGAGGTGCAGACCGCGCCGGCGCTGGCGGATGATCTCGTGACCGGCCGCGAACGGGATCAGGTGCGTGAAACCTTCGAGCGCCACGCACTGGCCGTCACGCAGGTGCGTCGCAATCGCCTCGGCCAGCGTGACGAGCTTGCCGGCGGTCACTGCTCGACCACCGTGCGCGACTGCTCGCGCAGGTATTGCGCGAGGTAATAGAACGAGGCGATCGCCTTGCCGGTCGAGCCCGAGCCTTTCCAGCCGCCGAACGGCTGGTAGCCGGGCCATGCGCCCGTGGTCGCGCCCTGACGACGGTTGGCGTAGGTCACGCCCGCCTCGATGTTGTCCTGGAACCAGGGGACCTCGCCGGGTGCACCGTAGAACCCGGCGGTGAGCCCGAGCGTGGAGTCGTTCGCGAGCCGCATCGCCTCGTCGCGGTTCCCGACCCGGTGCAGCAGCAGGATCGGCACGAACATCTCGTGCCGCCAGAGCGGGTGCGCGAGCGGCGCCTCGGCGAGGACCGGGTCGACGTAATACCCGCGGGCGAGGTCGCCGGTGCGCAGTTCGCGACCGCCGGCCAGGATCGTCGCCCCGCCTGCCCGCAGTTCGCCGACGTAGCGCTCGTGGTTCGCCGCGGCGGTCGAGTTGATCACGGTGCCGAGCCAGTTCTCGCGACGCGTGGGGTCGCCGATCTGGATCGCGGCAATCTGCGCGCGCAGGCGCTCGATCAGTTCGTCGGCGACGGCCTGGTCGACATACAGGCGTGACAGCGCCGAGCACTTCTGGCCGTCCAGGCCGAAGGCCGAGCGCACGATGCCCGCCGCAGCGTCCTCGAGGTTCGCGTGCGCCGTGACGATGCACGGATTCTTGCCGCCCATTTCGGCGATGCACGGGCGTGGCCACGGCCCAGTCGTCATCTGCCGGAGGAGCTGGGAGCCGACGGCGACCGAGCCCGTGAACGTGATGCCCGCCGTCCCCGGATGCGCCGCGAGCGCTTCACCGACTTCCCGACCGGAACCGGACAGGTAATGGAACACGCCGGCAGGGAGCCCGGCGTCGCGGATGCAGTCCGCGAGCAACCGGCCGGCCCAGGGCGTGTCGCTCGCGCCCTTGACGACGACGGTGTTGCCCGTGACGAGTGCGGCCGCCGCCGGCCCGCCGGCGAGCGCGAGCGGAAAATTGAACGGCGCGATGACGACCCACGCGCCGTACGGCCGCATGACGCTGCGATTGCGCGAGACGGCGTCCGGCAGCGGGTCGTTCGGCAGTTCGCGGTCGTAGCCCGCGTGCTGCTCGAAGTCGTCCGCGTAGTGGCGGAAGAAATCGACGGTCTCCTGCGCTTCGCCGAGCGCCTCCATGCGATTCTTGCCCACCTCGAGCGCCAGCGCGGCCGCGATGTCGTAGACGCGGTCCTCCATCACCTCGGCGACGCGTCGCAGCAGTCGCGCGCGCTCGGCGACGGACGTGGCGCGCCAGCCGGGATATGCACGCTGCGCCGCATCCATCGCGAGCGCGACGTGGGCCGCGCTCGCGGTGGCGAACTCGCCGAGCACTAGCTCGCGGTCGATCGGACTGGTGCGCGACGCGTAGCGGCCGGCGGCCACGTCGGCGCCGTCGAGGAACAGGTCGTGCCGGCCGCCGAGACCGCCGCGCACCCTGGCCAGGGCCGCGTCGAAACGCTCGTGCATCTCGGCGGGCGGATCGAACATCGTGGCGTAGGTGAGGCGAAAACCCATGGCGTGACCTCGGTTCCTGGGCCTCAGGGGCGAAAGTGGCGTCCCAGCAGTTCGTCGAGCAGCGCGACGGCGCGGGCGAGATCGCGCTCCTCGATGACCAGCGGCGGCGCGATCAGGAGCAGGTTGCCGCGCGAGCCGAACGAGACGCCCTGGGTCATCGCGTCGGCCAGCAAGCCCCGCACCGCGGGCGCCGTCTGCGGCCACGGAGCGATCGGCTCGCGCGAGCCGCGGTCCCTGACCAGTTCGAGCACCGCGAACAAGCCGTGACCGCCCCGCACGTCGCCGACGACGGCATGCCGGGCGGCGAGCCGGTCGAGATCCTCTCGCAGCGTACGTCCGAGCCGGCGCGAGCGCTCGACGAGACCCTCCTCGCGGTAAGCGTCGATCGCCGCCGTGCCTGCTGCGCAGGCGAGCGGGTGCCCGCAGTAGGTGAGCCCCGTGCCGAGCACCTGGTCCTCGAGGCGACGCGCGATGTCGCGCGACAGCACGACGGCCCCGAGCGGCAACATCGCACCGGTCATTCCCTTGGCGAGCGTGATCACGTCCGGACGACCGGCCTCGCCGTAGCGTTGCCAGGCGAACCACTCGCCGCAGCGACCGAAGCCGCTCATGACTTCGTCCGCGATGAGCGGCACGCCGCGCGCCGACGCCGCGCGCCGGACCGCCGGCCAGTACGTGTCGGGTGCGACGATGCCGTTGGATCCCGCGTTGGGCTCGACGATCACGGCGGCGACGCGATCGCGGCCGAACCGATCGATGCGCTCCGCGATCGCCGTGGCGGCGCGCTCGCCGCACTCCGCGTCGCTCGCGCTGCCGAACGGGCAGCGGTAGGCGTAGGGCGGTGGCACGTGGCTCACGTGCATCGCGTCGGGGTCGACCATCGTGCGTGTGCGCGTATCGCCGGACAGTGCCATCGCGAGGTGTGTCGAGCCGTGATAGGAGCGGTCGCGTGCGACGACGACGCCCCGCGGCAGGCCGAGCGCCTGGCGCACGATCTTGACGGCGTGCTCGTTCGCGTCGGCGCCGCCGAGCGTGAAGAAGACGCGACCGCCCTCGAACCCTGCCAGCTCGAGCAGTTTCCCGGCGAGTTCGGCGCGCGGTCGCGCTCCCCAGGCGTTGGTCACGAAGCAGAGCTGCGCGGCCTGTGCACGGATGGCGGCGACGACGCGCGGATGCTGGTGGCCCAGGTTGCTGCACTCGGCGAGGCTGCTCATGTCGAGCACGCGCCGGCCATCTTCGAGGTGCAGCCAGGCGCCTTCGCCGCCGACGACCGTCGGCGCGTTCCACTGCGACTGGGCACACCAGCTGTGCAGGACGGTGTCTCGCTCGGCGGCCAAGGGTTCCCTCGCGGACAGGCAGACGGCGACGCTAACGGCCGCCCCGCGTCCGGCGCAACTGTACCAGCAACGCGTCGGGCGACACCGGCCGCCCGAGCAGCCCGTGCATCAGCGTCCGCGTGTCGCGTTCCGAGCCGTAGCGCAGCAATCGCTCGCCGAGCCACGGATACCAGCGCGGATTGCCCGTGTCGAAGGGGCCGATCGTCGCGATCGTCCGGGCGCGCATTTCGGCCGTCAGCACGGCGCCGAGCCCGTACATGACCATGTAGCCCGGGTTCCCCGCCAGCTGCACGCGCATCGCCCACCACGGCACCTCGGGGTGCGGCACGATGCGCAGGTAGCCTTGCGTGATGTCGGTCCAGACCGCGTTCGGGTCGGCGGCCGGCTCGCGCAGCATGCGCAGCTCGAACAACGACCACGCGACGTCGAGCATCACGTTCGAGAACAGCGCGCGCATCGAGGTCGCTTCGTCGATCGCGGCGCCGAGGTACTTCTGCTGCCAGGCGGGCTCGTGCACGCTCCACGACGGCACGTCGGCGAACGCCTCGACGAACAGCGTGTCGGGCCAGTCCATGTAGGCGGGCCGCGCGTGGATCGCGCTCACGTGCACGGCGTGCCCGTTCTCGTGGACCAGCTCGTTGAGTGCGAAGAGCCCGCCCTCGGGATACGTGCCGAGCACGCGCGCGCGGGGCCGGCGCCACGTGCCGTCGACCGCGCGACCGCGCTCGAGGAAATCGGAGTAGGCGAGCGGCGACTTGTCCGGGCGCGGCTCGAGGTCGAAGACCACCCGCAACGCATCGAGGTCGGCGCCGAGGTCGCGGTAGAAACGCCGGTTCAGCGGCAGCATCGACGCGGCCGGAATGCGTGTCTGCAGCTCGCGGTTGCCGAGGCCGTTGACGTAGCGGAAGTTCCAGGGCTCGATCGGGGCAGGCGGATTCGCGTCGCGCCATGCCTCGAGCACCCGCACGAGCCAATGCTCGACCGTGTCGGTGTCGATGCCGATCGCGCGCGCCGCTGCGTCGATCTCGGAGCCGTCGCGCCGTGCCTCCTCGGCCGCAAGCCGCATCATGCGGCGGTACGGGCTGTCCGGCTCGTTGCGCCCGTTGAGCGCGCTCCAGAGCGGCAGGAAGGCGTCGAAAATCGCCTTGCGCTGTGCCGGGTCGTCGACGACGTGCAACAGTTGCAGCGCCGTGCCGCGATCGATCTCGCGTCCGCCGTAACGCAGACGGTTGCCGTGCTCGACGAAGCAGCTCACGAGCGCGGCACGCAGCGCGTCGAACTCGAGTTCGCGGCGCCGCGCGTCGCTGCAGGTGTGCGCTCGCGTGCCGGCGGTCGTGTCGTCCTGCCCGAGGTCGACGAGTGTCCGGCGCATCGCCATGACCGCGCGGCGATCCTCGCTCGGCAGCCCGGTCGCGGGCAGGTCCTGCAGCGCAGCGTCGAGCCTGCTGCGTGTCGACACCTGGAGCTGCTGCCAGCCGGCGAGGTCGCGGCCCGCATGGCGCTCGGCCCCGCCCGACTCCAGGTAGCCGACGGCGCCCACGGCGTCGAGGTGGTCGAGGAAGGCAGCCTCGGCCTCGGCCATGGGCGTCGCGGCGACGCCGGCCGTCGCGGGCGAACTCACGGCGACCAGCCAGAGCGCGACGAAGGTCCGGGTCGTGACACGCATCGGCCGATCATAGCGAGTCTCGTCGCGGCGGGCTCAGGGCCGCGTCTTCACCTGCATTTCCTCGCGGCGGTAATCCAGGATCAGCGTGTCGAGCCGGCCGAGCACGTCCATGCCGATCAGCAGCGCGGGGCGCGAGATCAGGTTCCAGTGCTCGAAGATGTGCAGGTCCGCGAAGCGGATCTCCGCGCGACGGACGATGAGTTCCCCGGCGACGATGCTAGGGACGCGCACGCGAGTGGCCGGCTGCACGTCCTCGGTCACGCCGATGACCGCGTCGTCGAACGGGTCCTTTTCGCCACGGCGTCGGGCGAGCGCCTTGCGCAGCGCGAGATTGCCGACCGTGGCCTGGCCCCCCGTGTCGATGATCGCGAGGGTCGGCACCGGGCCGACCAGCACCTGCGTCCGCAGCCCCTGCGCCCGCACGTAGCGGAAAGGCACGACCGAGAAGTCGCCGGGCGCCGCTTGCTTGCGCGAGCGCGCGATGCTGATGCGGTCGCGGCGGAATTCGATCACGACGCGCATGTCGTGCAGGCCGTCGCCGCCGAGCACGCCGTCCGCGCCGCCGAAGACGTCGGCCACGACCGGCAACGTGACGTTCTCGACCAGCAGCTCGCCGAATTCGAGCGACCGAATCTGCACGGTCGGGACGACCGCGCTGCCCGTCACGCCGCGCACGCGTGCGCCGTTGGGCGTGACCGGCAGGCCGAGTCGCTCGACGACGCGTGGAATCAGGGCCGAACGGCTCGCCCCGGTGTCCAGGACGAGCCGGAACGGGCCCTTGCCGTCGATCAGTACTGGGGCCCAGATGCGTCCGATGCTGTCGCGGGTGGTCGGCGCGACGAAGCGGGGCTCCGGCGCCGTGACGACCACTTCCTCGACCGGCGCCTGCTGGGATTCCGGCTCGGTCGTGGCGCCCGCCCCCGTCCCTGCCGCTGCGAGCAGGGCGATCGTTGCGAGCACCGTCCTGCGTGCGCCGGGACGACACCTTGCGACACGGGTTCGGGCCATGCCGCACGTATAGCACCGCCGCGTGCCCTAGAATCAAGTGCTGCGTCGACGCGGGCGCGCGACGCGACGGGAGACGGCGGCCAGAGGGGTGACGACGATGGCAGTTGCAGTCGTGACGGGAGCGAACCGTGGCATCGGCCTGGAACTGGCGCGGCAGCTCGCGGCGCGCGGGACCGAGGTGGTCGCCGTGTGCCGGCGAACGTCGCCCGAACTCGAGGCGCTCGGTGTCCGCGTCGAGCGCGGCTGCGACGTCACCGATCGGCAGGCCTGGTCCCAGCTCGCGGCCGTGCTGGCGGACCTGCACGTCGACCTGCTCGTGCAGAACGCCGGCATGCTCGTCGAAGATGCGCTCGAGGACGTTCGGCCAGACGACGTGCGCGCCCAGTTCGAGCTCAATGCACTGGCGCCGCTGTTCCTGACGCGCGCGCTGCTGCCGTGCATGCGTGCCGGCGCCAAGGTCGCCTTGATCACGAGCCGCATGGGTTCGATGGGCGACAACGGATCGGGCGGCTATTACGGCTATCGCATGAGCAAGGCCGCGCTCAATGCCGCGGGCGTCTCGCTGGCGATCGACCTGAAGCCGCGCGGCATCGCGGTCGCGATCCTGCATCCGGGTGCCGTGCGCACGGACATGACGGGCGGCCAGGGCATGATCGACGCCGACGCGGCAGCGCGCGGGCTGTTGCGGCGGATCGACGAGCTGTCGCTCGAGACCACGGGCCGTTTCCTGCACCAGAACGGCGAGCCGCTGCCCTGGTGATCGTCGAATCCGTCACCGGCTCCGCACGAAATATGCGCCGGTCGCCACGGCGAGCGCGAGCACGCTGAACCAGAGCTGGCTCGCGAGCCCCGGCGTGAGCGCCATCGCGATCAGCACCGCGACCATCGCCGCGATCGTGGCGTAGCTCAGCCACGGGAACAGCCAGACGCGCACGACCCTGGTCTCGGTCTCCGGATGCCGCCGACGCAGGCGCACCTGCGAGACCGCCGTCATCAGGTAGACGAACACGATGACGGTGCCGGACGAACTCACCAGGAACGCGAACACCGCATTGGGCGAGACGATCGCGAGCACCACGCCGATCACGCCGGCGATCGATGCGAGCCAGATCGACCGCGCGGGGACGCGGCGCGCGTTGACCTCGACCAGCCAGCGCGGCGCGTCGCCGTGATCGGCCAGCACGTGCAGTACGCGAGAGCAGACGTACACGGCCGAATTCAGGCACGAGAGCACGGCCGTCAGGATGATGAAGCTCATCGCCGCGCTGCCCCAGCCGAACCCCATCACGTTGAGCGCCAGCGTGAACGGCGACTCGCCGGGCACGACGTCGGTCCAGCGCACGACGCTCACGATCAGGAACAGCGAGACGACGTAGAAGAACAGGATGCGCCAGGAGATCGAGGTCGCCATGCGCACGACGGCCTTCTCCGGGTCCTTCGACTCGGCGGCGGCCACGGTCGTGATCTCCGGGCCGACCATCGAGAAGAACACCGTCGTCACCGCCGCGACCACGGGCACCCAGCCCCTGGGCGCGAAACCGCCACCGTGGGCCGTCAGGTTCGACCAGGTCGGGCCCTGCGGCGCGGTGAAGCCGAACGCGTACGCCGCGGCGACCAGGATGAACGCGATGATCGCGGCGACCTTGATCGACGAGAACCAGAATTCGAACTCACCGTACGAGCGCGCGGAGAGCAGGTTCACCGCCGTCATGATCGCCATGAGCGCCAGCCCGATCTGCCAGACCGGCAGGTCGAACCAGAGGTGCAGGATCTGCGCGCCGGCGATGGCCTCGATCGGGACCACGACGATCCAGAAGTACCAGTACAGCCAGCCGGCAATGAAGCCGCCGGCGTTGCCGAGCCCTGCACGCGCGAATTCGGAGAACGAGCGGACGTGCGGGTGGGTCAGCGCCATCTCGCCGAGCATCCGCATCACGATGAACACGATCGAGCCGGCGATCACGTACGAGAACAGCGCGGCCGGGCCCGCCGCCGCGATCGCGGCGCTGCTGCCCACGAACAGGCCGGCGCCGATCACGCCACCGAGCGTGATCATCGCGATGTGACGGGGCAGCAGGGTCCGGCTGAGTTCGTGCGGCCTGCCGGTCGCCGCGGGGTGTTGTTCGATCGCTGCGGTCATGGGCTCGGCATGGGAAGGCCCTACGCCCGCGAAGTCAAGCCGAGACCCGGTCGCCGGCCGACGTCCATGTCGAGCCGGCGGTGGGTCCTTTCAACGCCCGCCGTCAGGGACAGGGGCTCAACGGCAACCGGAGGACTTCGCCGGCGGTCGCCGAGACGCCGAAATTGGTCAAATAGGCATCGCCGTCGGGGCCGATGGCGATGCCGCTCGGGAAGGTCAGTCCGTCCAGGAGCACGCTTAGGCTTCCGCCCGGGCACTGGCGCAGCAGCCGGCCGATGCCCAGGCCCGGGTTCGGCGGCGGGAACGGGCCGCTCTGGCCGCTCCCCACTTCGAGGATGTAGAGCGCGCCGCCAGCATCGAACGCGAGGTCGACCACTGCCGTCAGGCCGGTCACAGCCGGCGCGATCGTGCTGCCGTCGCTCGCGACGCGAAGCACAGACGACGTGCCGGGCCAGAACGGAAACGACGTCAGCTGGCTGACGTAGAGCGCGCCGTCGGGACCTT
>DASSJN010000241.1:0-9363 GCA_035691185.1 Steroidobacteraceae bacterium | reverse complement strand
GCAAACTCGCCACGGCGCTGACGAAGCTCGCTCCGCCGGAGCTCACGCTGCGGGAAATCCCGATCGGGGAACTGCCGCTCTACAGCTACGACTACGACAGCGACTACCCGGACGTCGCGCGCCGCTTCAAGCAGGCGATTGCCGACGTCGACGCCGTGTTGTTCGTCACTCCCGAGTACAACCGCTCGATTCCCGGGGCGCTCAAGAACGCGATCGACTGGGCCAGCCGGCCGTGGGGACAGAACTCCTTCGCACGCAAGCCGTCGGGGGTGATCGGAACGTCTCCGGGATCGATCGGCACCGCACTGGCGCAGCAGCAGCTGCGCGGCGTGCTGTGCTTCTGCAACTCGCCGTTGATGAACACCGTCGAGGCCTACGTCCAGTTCACCCCCGGCCTGATCGACGACGACGGCAAGGTCGCCAGCGAGAAGACCGCGGACTTCCTGCGCAACTACATGAACGAATACTCCGCCTTCGTCCAGCGCGTGCTGACGGTGCTGCCGCGCGGCGGTTAGGGAGGCGGAGGCCTCAGACGGCGGTCGACCCCAGCAGCCGGTCCAGCACGTCGTCCGCCGAGTAGGTGTCGCGGCCCGGCCGGACGAACTCGTGGATCCTCGAGGCCTCGTCACCGGCCGTGACGACCGCAGGCTCGAGCGTGCCGTCGTGGCGCACCTGGCCGTAGTCGACTGCGGACACGAGCCCGTTGCACAGGCACTTGCGGCCATGGGTCTCGGCTTCGGTCCCGCCCTTGCGCAGGAAGTCCTCGAGCGGCTCACCCGGGCAGCGATATCCCAGCGTGCCGTCGGCCTCCCGGTACGTCTGGCGCAGGTACCCGAGGTCGCAGATCCGCTCGCGCGCTTCGAACACGCCCTGCTCCGAGACCGTGCCCGGCAGCTGCACGACCTTGAACGGGAACCCGGTCGGTGAGGCGTGCGGATCCGTGAAGACGTCGACGCGCCCCTGGCGGCTCGCCGCCAGCACCGACGCCTTCAGCGCGGGCGACAATCCCGACTCCTCGCAGAACGCGAACGCCGTGCCGACCTGGATGCCGCTCGCGCCGAGCGCCAGCGCCTGCTGCAGACGCGAGGCGTCGCCGTATGAGCCGGCCATCCAGAAGGGCAGCCCCAGCGAGCGAATCTGCTCCAGGTCCGGTGAATCGCGCAGGCCGTAGACGGGCTGGCCGCTGTCATCGAGCGTCATTGCGCCGCGCGGCGGTGCGTTGTGGCCCCCGGCCGTCGGGCCCTCGACGACGAAACCGTCGACCTTGCCGCTGCTCTTGCGCGCCAGCGTCAGCGCCAGCGTCGACGACGACACGATCGCGAAGAATTTCGGTCGCTGCAGCCGGCTCAACCCGGTCAGGTAGCGCTTCGGGTCGAACCGCGTGAAGAACTTCTCGCCCGGCAACGCGCCCGTCACGTCGAGCGGATACTCGGCGGTCTCGCCGGCGGCGAACCTGTCGAGCACCGCCGGAATCGCGCGCGGAATGCCCGCCCCCATGAGCACGACGTCGACCTTGGCCAGCATCGCGCCGAACAGGGCAGGCAGGTTCGGCAGCTGCACCTTCTCGAGCAGGTTGATGCCGACCTGACCGGCGTGCCGCGCCTTGGCCAGGAACACCTCGGCGAAGCTGCTGACGACGATCAGCTCGAGCAGCGCCGAGGGCATCCTGATCGACGGCACGGCCTTGGACTTGAACGGCGCGTGTTTCGCCTTGCCGCCGGCGACGTAATGGCGCTCCCAGACACGTTGCGCGATCTCGGAAATCGGAAAAGCGTCGAACGCCGCGCGCAGGACGCCGCCCGGGTCCCCGAGCTGCAGGCGCCGGGCAACCACCGTGTCGAGGCCCGTGCCCGAAACGACGCCCAACTGGCCGCGAACCGAGACCGCCCGGGCGAGCGGCCACGAGGAGACGGCCACTCCCATGCCGCCCTGGATGATCTGGGGTGCTGCTGCGTACATGCCGGCACCGTAGCAGCCCTTACACCGAAACGGATCGGTCCACTCGGCGTATGGAGTCAAAACGACCCCAATCCCTGCTGCGCGTGTCAGCCACGTGCGGTGGCGACGGACCCCGCCAGGACCAGCGCCGACAGCAGCGACTCCTCGTCCACCGGCTTCACCAGGTGCCGGTCGAAGCCGGCCGACCGCGCCTTGCGCTGCGCCTCGGCGTCGCCCCAGCCGGTCATCGCGACGATCGTGACCTCCGCGCCCCAGGCCTGGGCGCGGATCCGCCGGCACACTTCGTAGCCGCTCAACGTCGGCAGCCCGATGTCGAGCAGCACGAGCTCGGGACGGAAGTCGCCGGCGACCTGCAGCGCCGCGCCGCCGTCGTGCACGGTCCGCACCCGGTGCCCCAGCCGCGTGAGCAGTTCCGTGATCGTCTCGGCGCCGTCGCGGTGGTCCTCGACGACGAGGATCCGCAGCGAGCCGGCCGAGGTGCGCGCGCGGAGCGCCGCCGGGCTCTTCGCGCCGTCCGTGGCAGGTGTCGTCGCGAGCGCGTGCGACAGGGGCAGGGTCACCGTGAACGTGCTGCCCAGGCCGGGGCCGGGACTGTGCGCCGATACGCTGCCGCCGTGCAGCTCGACCAGGTGCTTGACCAGCGACAGGCCGATGCCGAGCCCGCCGCGCGACCGCGACATCGCGCTCTCCACCTGCGAGAACATCACGAAGACGCGCTCGAGATGGTCCGCCGGAATGCCGATGCCGTTGTCGGTGATCGCGACGGCGACGTTCGCCCCGCGCAGCTCCGCGACGACCTCGATGCGTCCGCCACGCTCGGTGTATTTCGCGGCGTTGGTCAGCAGGTTCACGAACACTTGCGTCAACCGCGTGACGTCGGCGTCCAGCGGGATGGGCAGGTCGGGCACGGAGAGCCGGAGATCGTGCGCACTCTCGGCAACGTGCGGCCGCGTCGCCTCGATGGCCAGCTCGAGCACGCGGCGCAGGTCCGTCTGCTCCCGCCGCAGCTCGATGTGGCCGCGATTGATGCGGCTCACGTCCATCAGGTCGTCGATCAGTCGCGCCATGACGCCGATCTGGCGCGCGATGATGGTCCTGGCCCGCTGCGAGTCGGCCTCGGGGATCGCCGGCAACTGCAGGATCTGCACGGCGTTGCGCACGGGCGCGAGCGGGTTGCGCAGTTCGTGCGCCAGCGTCGCGATGAACTCGTCCTTGCGCCGGTCGGCCTGCCGCAACTCCGCCTCGAGCAGCTCGAGTGCATGCGTGCGCTCGGCCACGAGCCGGTCGAGGTTCTGGTTGAGCGCCTGGAGCTCCTGCTCGGCGCGGCGGCGCTCGGCGACTTCGGCGAGCAGGGCGCGATTGACGATCGAGATCTCGCGGTTCTTGCGGTGGAGCTCCGCGAACACCGCCACTTTGGAACGCAGCACCGCGGCGTTGACGGGCTTGACCAGGTAGTCCACGGCGCCGCTGCCGTAGCCTTCGAGCACGTGCTGGTCTTCGTTGTAGTACGCGGTCAGGAAGATGATCGGGATCCGCGCCGACTTCTTCCGGCCCTTGATGGTCTGGGCCAGCTCGAACCCCGTCATGCCGGGCATGCGGACGTCGAGGATCAGCAGCGCGAATTCCTCCGCGACGAGCGCGAGCAACGCCTCGTCGGCGGATTGTGCGCGGACCAGGCGGTACCCGGGCGAATCGAGCACCGTCTCGAGCACTGTCAGGTTCTTCGGCTCGTCGTCGACGATCAGGATGTTGATCGGCGCATCGGCCAACGCGGAGACCGCGGGCATCGCACGCGTGGCGCGTTCGAGGTCCATCACGAAGGCCTGCGCCGGCGCCCCGGCCTCCATGGAAGGCGACGCGGCGGGCGGCGGCTGCGGGGGGGCGCTCATCGGAACAGCCATACGCGCATCAGCGACAGCAGCTGGTCGGTGTTCACCGGCTTGGCGATGTAATCGCTCGCGCCTGCGTCGAGGCACTTCTCACGGTCGCCCTTCATCGCCTTGGCCGTCAGCGCCAGGATGGGCAGCGCGCGGAATCGCGGGATGCGCCGGATCTCGCGCATGGTCGCGTAGCCGTCCATGTCGGGCATCATGATGTCCATCAGCACGATGCTGAGGTCGGGCGTGCTTTCGATCAGCTCGATCGCCTGTCGGCCGTTCGTGGCGCTGATGACCTCCATTTCCTGGTTCTCCAGCACGGACGCCAGTGCGAAGATGTTGCGCGCGTCGTCGTCGACGACCAGGACCTTGCGACCGTGCAGCACCTCGTTGCCGCCGTGCAGTCGCTCGAGCATGCGCTGCTTGGCCGGCGGCAGGTCCGTCACGACGCGGTGGAGGAACAGGGCCGTTTCGTCGAGCAGGCGCTCGGGCGACTGCACGTCCTTGAGCACGATGCTCTTCGCCATGCCCTTGAGCCGGGCGACCTCGTCGTCGGTCAGGTCCTTGCCCGTGAACACGACCACGGGCACGTCCGCGACGGCGGGGTCGGCGCGCATCCTGTCGAGCAACTCGAGTCCGCTGACGTCGGGCAGTCGCAAGTCCAGCACGACGCAGTCGAACGGCTGCGAACGCAGCGCGGCGAGCGCCGATTCGCCATCGTCGACCGCGACCGTCTCGATGTCGTCGTGGTGCAGCAGCTCGACCACCGAGGCGCGTTCGACTGCGTCGTCCTCGACGACCAGCAATCGCTTGGTGTGCGTCGCCGTGAACTCCTTCATGCGGTTGAACGCTGCCTCGAGCGCGGTCGTCGTGGGCTCCTTGATCACGTAGGCAAACGCGCCGCGCGCCAGACCGTGCTGCCGCTCCTCCTCGAGCGTGACGATCTGCACCGGGATGTGCCGCGTGGCCGGATCGAGCTTGAGCTGGTTCAGCACCGTCCACCCGAGCATGTCCGGCAGGAAGATGTCGAGCGAGATCGCGTGCGGACGGAACTGGCGCGCGAGCGCGAGACCCTGCGCGCCCTTGTTCGCGACGACGCCCTTGAAGCCGTGATCGCGGGCGAGCCCGAGCAGGATGCGCGCGTAATGCGGGTCGTCCTCCACGATCAGGAACACCATGTCACCCGCCTCGATCGACTCGCGGTCGTCGGGAACGTGTTCCTCGCGTACCACCGCGAGAATCGGACGATCCGTCGGCGCAGTCGGCGTGCCGGTGGCACGCGCGGCGGGCGAGACGAGCGGCGCGCCCCTGTACTGCAGGGGCAGGTACAGCGTGAAGACACTGCCTTCGCCGGGCACGCTCTTCAGCTTGATCTCGCCGCCCAGCAGCACGGCGAGTTCGCGGCTGATCGCGAGGCCGAGGCCGGTACCGCCGTACTTGCGCGAGGTGCCGGCATCGGCCTGCTGGAACGCCTCGAAGATGAGCCGCTGCTTCTCCGGCGCCACGCCGATGCCGGTGTCCTCGACCCGGAACGCGACCACCTGCTGTGCGTTGTTGAGCACGACGTGGTCGGGGCTCCAGCCGCGCGTCGCGATCCCGACGCTGACGTGGACGTGGCCGTGGGAAGTGAACTTGACGGCATTCGAGAGCAGGTTCTTCAGGATCTGCTGCAGGCGCTTCGGGTCACTGACCATCGCACGCGGCAGGTTCGGCTCGAGCCGTACCTGGAACGGCAGGCTCTTCGCCTCGGCGACGTGCCGGAAGTTGCGATCGATCGTTTCGCGCAGGGCCGTGAACGTGATGTCCTCGACCTCGACGGTGACCGTGCCCGACTCGATCTTGGAGAGGTCCAGGATGTCGTTGATCAGGTGCAGCAGGTCCGACCCCGAGGAGTTGATGTTGCGCGAGAACTCGACCTGCTTCGGCAGCAGGTTCCCCGCCGGGTTCTCGGCGAGTTGCTGGCTCAGGATCAGGATCGAGTTGAGCGGCGTGCGCAGCTCGTGCGACATGTTGGCGAGGAACTCCGACTTGTACTTCGAAGTGAGCGCGAGCTCGGCCGCCTGCGCCTCGAGCGCGCGCCGGGCCTGCTCCACCTCCGCGTTCTTGCGCTCGACCTCGGCATTCTGCTGGGCGAGCAGGCGGGCCTTGGTGCCGAGCTCCTCGTTGGTCTTCTGCAGTTCGCTCTGGCGCGCCTGCAGCTCGACGGTGAGCTGCTGCGACTGGGTCAGCAGGCCCTCGGTGCGCATGGTCGCTTCGATCGTGTTGAAGACCGCGCCGATGCTCTGCGTCAGCAGGTCGAGGAACGCGAGCGAGCCCTTGCTGAAGTTCTGCAGCGAGGCGAGCTCGATCACCGCCTTCGTCTCGCCCTCGAACAGCACCGGCAGCACGACCACGCTCGCGCGCTGCGCCCGGCCGAGGCTCGACTCGATCTGCACGAAGTCCGCCGGTACCTCGGCCAGCACGATGCGCTTCTTCTCGGCCGCACACTGGCCGACCAGGCCTTCGCCGAGGGCGATGGCCGCCGCGAGATTGCCGCCGCGCGCATAGCTCGACAGCAGTCCGAGTTCCGCGTGGTCGTCGCGCGTGGTCAGGTGGTAGATCGTGCCCTGGTGGGCGTTGACCAGCGGTGCGAGTTCCGTCAGCAGCAGCTGGCCGACCGTGCTCAGCTCGCGCTGGCCCTGCAGCATGCCGGTGAAGCGGGCGAGATTGGTCTTGAGCCAGTCCTGCTCGCGGTTGCGCTCGGTGGTCTCGCGCAAATTCGAGATCATCGTGTTGATGTTGTCCTTGAGCGCCGCCATCTCGCCCCGGGTCTCGACCTGGATCGAGCGCGTGAGGTCGCCCTTGGTCACGGCGGTCGCGACCTCGGCGATGGCGCGTACCTGTGTCGTCAGGTTCGCGGCGAGCAGGTTTACGTTGCCGGTGAGGTCCTTCCAGGTGCCGGCCGCGCCCGGCACGTTGGCCTGTCCGCCGAGGCGTCCCTCGACGCCCACTTCGCGCGCGACGTTCGTGACCTGGTCCGCGAAGTTCGCGAGCGTGTCGGTCATGCCGTTGATCGTCTCGGCGAGGGCCGCGACTTCGCCCTTGGCCTGCACCGTGAGACGCTGCGTCAGGTCGCCGTTGGCCACGGCCGTCACGACCTTGACGATGCCGCGCACCTGCTCGGTCAGGTTCGAGGCCATGAAGTTCACGTTGTCGGTCAGGTCCTTCCACGTGCCTGCGACGCCCGGCACCTGGGCCTGGCCGCCGAGCTTGCCCTCGGTGCCCACCTCGCGCGCGACGCGCGTCACTTCGCCGGCGAACGCGTTGAGCTGGTCGACCATCGTGTTGATGGTGTTCTTGAGCTCGAGGATCTCGCCCTTCACGTCGACCGTGATCTTGCGGTTGAGGTCGCCACGCGCGACGGCGGTCGTGACCTCCGCGATGTTGCGCACCTGCGTCGTCAGGTTGTTGGCAAGGCCGTTGACGGTGTCGGTGAGGTCCTTCCAGGTGCCGCCGACGCCCGGCACGGCCGCCTGGCCGCCCAGCCGGCCTTCGGTGCCGACTTCGCGCGCGACGCGCGTCACCTCGGACGCGAAGGAGCGCAGCTGTTCCACCATCGTATTGATGGTTTCCTTGAGCTGCAGGATCTCGCCACGGACGTCGACCGTGATCTTCTTCGACAGATCGCCGTTGGCGACGGCAGTCGTGACCTCGGCGATGTTGCGCACCTGGCTGGTCAGGTTGGTGGCCATCGCGTTCACGGAGTCGGTCAGGTCCTTCCAGGTGCCCGCGACGCCGCGCACTTCGGCCTGGCCGCCTAGCTTGCCTTCGGTACCCACTTCGCGCGCGACGCGCGTGACTTCCGAGGCGAAACCGTTGAGCTGGTCGACCATCGTGTTGATGGTCTCCTTGAGCTCGAGGATCTCGCCGCGGACGTCGACGGTGATCTTCTTCGACAGGTCGCCGCGCGCAACCGCGGTGGTGACCTCGGCGATGTTGCGCACCTGGCCCGTCAGGTTCGAGGCCATGAAGTTGACGCTGTCGGTCAGGTCCTTCCAGGTCCCGGCGACACCGGGCACCTGCGCCTGGCCGCCGAGCTTGCCTTCGGTGCCCACCTCGCGCGCGACGCGCGTGACCTCGGAGGAGAAGCCGTTCAGCTGGTCGACCATCGTGTTGATGGTCTCCTTGAGCTCGAGGATCTCGCCCTTGACGTCGACCGTGATCTTGCGCGACAGGTCGCCGCGCGCGACGGCCGTCGTCACGGTGGCGATGTTGCGCACCTGCGCCGTGAGGTTGGTCGCCATCGCGTTGACGGAGTCGGTCAGGTCCTTCCAGGTGCCCGCCACGCCCGGCACGACGGCCTGCCCGCCGAGGCGGCCGTCGGTGCCGACTTCGCGCGCCACGCGCGTGACCTCGGAGGCGAACGAGCGCAACTGCTCCACCATCGTGTTGGTGGCTTCCTTGAGCTGCAGGATCTCGCCGCGGACGTCGACCGTGATCTTCTTGGAGAGATCGCCATTGGCGACCGCAATGGTCACCTCGGCGATGTTGCGGACCTGGGCCGTGAGGTTGCCCGCCATCTGGTTGACCGAGTCGGTCAGCTCCTTCCAGACGCCGGACACACCGCGGACCTTGGCCTGGCCGCCGAGCTTGCCTTCGGTGCCGACTTCGCGCGCGACGCGCGTGACCTCTGACGTGAACACCGCGAGCTGCTCGATCATGGAGTTGACGAGCTTGGCCGAACGCAGGAACTCGCCCTTGAGCGGGCGGCCGTCGACCTCGAGATCCATGGACTGGCTCAAGTCGCCCTTTGCGACCGCGCCGATCGTGCGCGCGATCTCGGTGGTCGGCCTCACCAGGTCGTCGATCAGCGTGTTCAACGAATCGACCGTCACGGCCCAGTCGCCCATGGCGCCCGGCAGCGACATGCGCTGCCGCAGCCGGCCTTCGCGACCGACGGTGGACGTGAGCCGGTCGACCTCGTCGCGCAGCCGCTCCTTGTGCCCGATCGCCTGGTTGAAGGCCTCCGCGATGCGACCGTCGACGCCTGCCCAGTCGGCCGGCAGCCGGACCGAGAAATCGCCGTCGCGGAACGCGGTCATCGCGGACAGCAACTGGCGTTGCCGGGCCTCCGCGGCGTGACGTTCGGCGCGCAGCTCGCTGAGTTCGTCGAAGGCAGCCAGAGGCGACTGCAGGCCGGAGGCAGCGAGCTCGGTCGCACGTTGCATGGCAGCTGTTCCGTCTTGTTGCGGGAAGGGTCCGACAAATTTTTTTGCAGAAATATCAAACCTGAACACATTAGGGGGTCGCGTGTAGGACTCCACCTGTCGCCGGTTCGCGAGGCGGGCTTGGGCCGTGTCGAGCGGCGGCGTGCGAGCGCGTTGAAACGGTCCTTGTTTCACCGCATCTGGCGCATGCAGTCCTCGTTGTCCGCTGCGCCGCCGAAGGAAGCGTAGGCGCCCGCCGACATCCGAATTGGCCAAGCGCCGCGCGTCGTCAAACGACCCTTGGGGCCTTGCCGCCCAGCGCGACCAGTCTGCCGCGCGGA
>DASSJN010000240.1:0-20221 GCA_035691185.1 Steroidobacteraceae bacterium | reverse complement strand
GGTGACGGTCAACCGTACTGCGAGCGCTCCATTGTCCGTCGTCGTGAGGGACGCATTCGGCGAGTTCGCGTTGGCGATCACCGGAGCGGGCCCGCTCGAGGCAACCACGGTCCAGGAATACGCGGTGATCGACCGGCCATTCGCTGCGAAGCTGTCCGAGCCATCCAGGTTCACGGTCTGACCGGGCGCCGCCGTCGCCGGGCTCGCGTTCGCGACGGCGACCGGACGCAGTGCTTCGGTGACCGCGCCACGGGCATTGGCCATGCCTGCGCCGCAAGTGTCGGTCGTACAGTTGCATTCGAGTTGCCGGTCGCTTGCACCGGTCGGCACGTGGCAATCCGGAATCGCCGGGTCCGACGACTTCGGGAACGGCTTGGCCCCGCTCTGCAGCCGGCGGATGAGCTGGGCCGAGTCGAGCCGACCGTTGACGGCAGCCATCAGCGCCGCGATGCCGGCGACGATCGGCGCGGAAAAACTCGTGCCGACGTTGGCATTGAACTGGTCCGTGTACGTGTTGGTGCCCGGCGTCGTCGTGCCGGTGTTCGTCGTGGTGTCGATCGAATACAGGCACGGACGACCCGGATCGTTGACGCAGTTGCCGCCCGGTGCGCTGATCGCAACTGCCGGGCCAAGACTGCTGAATCCGACTTTGGTGCCCGCGTGCCGTATCGCGCCCACGGCCGCTACGCCCGGGCAGTTCGCGGGCGATTCGACGAGCCCGCCATTGTTACCCGCGGACACGACGACGAGTACGCCGCGCGCCACGACCTGCGAGATCGCCTCCCGCCACGTTGCGGGGCACGCACCCGAACTGCCCAGGCTCATGTTGATGACCTTCGCGGGGTTCGGGTTGTTCGGCACACCCGTCACCTGAATGCCCGCCGCCCACAACACTGCCTGGATCAGGTCGGAATCGGCGCCGCCGCAGTTGCCGAGGCCGCGCACCGGCAGGATCCGTCCACGCCACGTGATGCCCGCGACGCCCGTCGCGTTGTCGGTCAATGCGCCGACGATGCCGGACACGCGGGTGCCGTGCCAGGAGCTGTGGGAGCCCTGGCAGGAGTCACCGGGGTCCGACGCGTCCGCATCACGTCCGTCGCCGTCGTTCGCCCGCGTAGCGTCCGAGATGAAATCGTAGCCCTCGAGCAGCCGTCCGCCCGAGGCGACGCGCTCGAGGTCGGGGTGATCGAACCGCACGCCCGTGTCGAGCACGGCGACGACGACGTCGTCCGCGCCCTGGGTCAAGTCCCACGCGCTGACCGCATCGATGGCGCTCGGCGTGCTGGCGTCGTTCTTGAGGTGCCATTGCGAGCTTTGGAAGATCGGGTCGTTGGGCACGGCGTGGAGGGAGCGCCGGTAATCGGGCTCGGCGTATTCGACCGTCGGATCGGCCCGCAACCGCGCGAGCGTCGAGCCGAGCGTGTCGCTCGAACTCGTCGTCTGCAGCTTCATGGCCTGCATTCCGGCCACGATTTCGCGTGATTCCGCGAGCACCAGGCCCGCGCGCCGCGCCGCCGCACTGGCCCGGACTTTACTTGCCGACGCCGCGTGCAGCGGATCGCCCTTCGCAGCGGCGGCGATGCCCGATCGTTCGTCGCGGAACTTGACGATCAGTTCCTGCACGCCCGTCTCGCCCGATTGCGTTGTTGGCGCCCTGCGGGCCGGCACACCTTCGGGGTCGGCGCCGAACGCAACTACGCCGGTCAGCGACAGGCACGGCAGCAGCAGCGACAGCAACGGCTTGGAGGCATGCATTGCGTACACTTTACCGGCAACGCGTGCCTATTGCGGAAACTGCACGAACAGGCTGACCTCCTGCAGACTCGGCCGCAGCGCATCGAAGATCTCCGCATCGCGCGACTCGAACGGATATGGGTTCACGGCGGAGACGCCGGCGACCGCGACATACCTCGTGCTGGTCGCCACCTCGACACCCGGCGCGTACGCGACGCTCGGTAGGCCCGACTGTGCGATCCAGTCTGCGCGCGGCAGCACCGCCACCCAGATGAGCGTCGACTGCGGCTGACTGGGGTCGTCGGGCAGGTACTCGATCGCGATCCAGCGCGTCGCGTCGCGTTGCCGCGCGCGGGCGGACGGCCCGGTCTCGGTGACGAGTACGAGTCGACGCACGGGCCAGTCGTTGGGCCAGACGAAGTGGACGCCGCTCTCGGGGTCGCGGAAGTCACAGCCGCCGAGCGCGGTACGTTCGCAGGTCAGTTCGCCACTCGCGGGGAGCGGCGTCGAGGCATGACCTTCCAATGCCGGCAGCAGTGCCAGCGGCAGCAACAGCCGTCGAACCGGTGCGCGCATCCTTGCCACCTCGACCCTGGCGGCGTCGGCCCCATTTCGTCGCGATCATATACCTGTCCGGGCGTTCGGCATGTGGTACGTCGGCTTGCGCGCCGTGCCGGTCTTGAGGCTCGGCCGAAAGCCTCCGACGGGCCAGTTGCGGCGCCCGTGAACAACTGGGGTATAGTCTCAGCGAAAGGGAGGCGGCGGATGCCAAAAGCAGGCCCTCTCGAGGCCGAGGCATCCGCATTCGTATGCGGCGAGGATTGGCAGCCAGGAAGAATGGAGGCTGTTCGGCGCCGACGGTGACGCGTCTTGCGAACGATCCGCACGTGCGGCCATGAACGACGAGCAGGTCGGCGACCTGATCGAGCGCCTGATTTCCGGACATGCGGACGCCGCCTGGAGTGAGTTCCTCAAGGCCTACTCGCCGCTGATCATGCACGTCGTGCGGCGCTACGAAAGCGACTCCGGCCGTGCCACGGACGGATTCGTCCACGTCTGCGCTGCGCTGAGCGACGACCGGTTCCGGCGGTTACGCAGCTTCAGGATGGAGGGACCGGCGCGGTTTCGTACGTGGCTGATGGCCGTGGTCGCGAACCTCTGCGTGGACTGGCGGCGGAAAGACTATCGGCGCTACCGTCCGTTGCGGGCGGTCGCCAGGCTGCCCCAACTGGAGCAGTGGGCTTATCGCTACCTGTACGTGCGCGGCATGTCGCGGGCCGAGTGCCTGCACGCTCTGGAGGCACGGTTTCCCGGCCTGACGGATCGACACGTGGCGGAAATCAACGCGCGGCTGTTTGCGTTGCTGACACCGCTGCAGCGGTGGCAGTTGAGCACCCGGACGGTACCCTCACGTCCACTCGACGATGCATCGCCGGCGGATGCCGAGGACCGAGCGGCCGTGCTGGAGGAGACCGGGCCTGGACCGGCCGAAGTTGCGCAGAAGCAGCAGGAGGCGGATCTGCTGCATGCCGCCATGGCTCGCCTCCCTCCCCAGCAACGGCTGCTGTTACGACTTCGTTATGAACAGGATTTGACGCTCGCCGAGGTCGCGCGTCTGACCGGCCACGCCGACCCGTTCCGGGCCAAGCGACAGATCGAGGCGGCGCTCGCGGCTCTTGCGACCTTGATGAATGCTGCTCGACTGGATCGGAGCCGCAAAACGCGCTGACACGTCCGTGTACCCGGCAAGGAAGCCCTCCCCGCGTCTCTCCCCGCGACCTCGCGTGACACGCCAATGACCGCCGACGACCTCCGATCACTTTTGCGCACCGCGGCAACCGGCAACGGGCAACGGACTTCGGCGTGTCCCGACGAGCACCAGATCGCGGCCTACGTGGACGGCGTGCTCGAGGCGAGCGGGCGTGAGACGCTGGAATTGCACCTGGCCGATTGCAGCGCTTGCCTGGCGCTGGTGGGTTTGCTGAGCCGAGAGCGGGATGCGAATCCCGGCGGCACGGTTCCGGAACAGGCGGTGTCTCGCGCCCGGAACGTCGTCATGGCGAACCCTCGCCGTCACCCGGTCGCCCCGCAATGGGCAGCCGCGGCGGCCGTGGTGCTCTCGATGTCCGTGTTGCTCTTCGTGACGCAGCAGCCGGGGCCCGTCGACGGACTCCAGGAGCCTTCCAGCGCGCGTGCTACTCGCTCGATTCCATCGGGTGTCTCCGCCGTGCAGGTGCTTTACCCGCGCGCAGGCATGGCTGTCGATCCGAAGAGCCTGACGTTCCGCTGGACGGAGGTTCCCGGCAGCCACTACTACGATGTGCGCGTGGTCAACGACTCCGGCGAGCTCATCGGCGAACGGCGAGTCGTCGGAACCGAGTGGCGTTCGACTGGCCAACTCGCGCTGCACCCCGGGGCTGACTACTTCGTGCACGTCGACGCCTACCCCTCGGAGGCCAAGTCGGTCAGCTCGGAACACGTGCCGTTCAGCGTCGTGCAGTGACATCGACATGTCGCGACACGCCGCAAGCCTCGCCCTGATGCTCGCGCTCAGCATGCTCTGCACCGCCTCGGTGCTGACCGCGACTGACGCGCTCGACCCGAGGCTGGACGCGGCGATTGCACTGTATCGACAGGACGGCGCTCAGAAGGCCCTGCCGATCTTCCAACGACTCGAGCGAGAGTACGCGAGCCAGGGGCGGCGCCAGGACCGGGCGAGCGCGCTTCACTTCCTCGGCGAATGTCATTGGCGCCTCGGCAGGTTCCCGGAGGCTCGCTCCTACCTCGATCGTGCCCTCGCGCTCGAGCGCGCATCGAAGGATCGCCTCGCCGAAGGCAAGACGCTGAACGTGCTCGGACTTCTCGAATGGGACCAAGGTGACTACGAACAGGCGATTGCGCGGTTCGAGGGTGCGGGCGCCGTCGCCCGCCAGCTCGGGGACAAGAGACTGGAGGGCGCCAGCCTCAACAACCTCAGCCTGGTGTACGACGAACTCGGTGACTACGACGTTTCCCTGAAGCAGTACCGCGAGGTGCTCGAACTCTATCGCGACGCTGATTTTCCTCGTGGTGTCGGCGACACGCTCGGCAACATCGGCGGCGTCTACCTCCTGCTCGGTCGCTTCCGGGAGGCGAAGGGCTACTACGAACAGGCGTTGAGAGTCAGCGAACGACTCGATTCCAAGGCCTCGATGAGCCAGGATCACGGCAACATCGCGCTTTGCCTGTTGGGACTCGGCGAAATCGAGGCCGCGTTGCAGCACTTTGACCGTGCGATCGAGCTGTCGAAGCATACCGGCATGCGACAGGACCAGGCCTACTGGGTGCGGGAGAGAGGCAACGGGCTGATCCAGCAAGGCCGGTACGACCAGGGGCTCGCCAGTCATCGGGCCGCCCTCGCGATCTACGAGGAAATCGGCGCCCAGGCGGAACTGCAGGAAACACTCCACGATACCGGGCGCCTGCACTTCCTGCTGGGGGACCCCGATTCGGCGGAGCGCCATTTGACGCGCGCGCTCGAGCTGGCGCGCGCGACCGGCCTGTCGCGGGGGATCACGCTCAACCTGATCGCGCTCGGCGAGCTGCAGTTCCGGCGCAGGCAATTCGACCTCGCCGCGGCACGGTACATGGAGGCGCGGGGACGTGCGTCGGAGTCCGGCGAGAAGCACCTGCTGGCACTCAGCCTGCTCCGCCTCGGCCTCGTTCGTCGTGAGAAGGAGCAGCTGCCTCAGGCGCTGGCCGACGTCGAGCAGGCGTTGAGCATCGCACGGGACATCGGCGCGCGACCACTCGAGGCCGAAGCGCTGCTGGCCCGTGCCGAGTTGCAGCGACGCCGCGGCCGCCTTGAAGACGCACTTCATGGATTTCGCTCCGCCGAGGCCGCAGTCGAGCGGACAGGCGACCCGCACCTCCTGTGGCAAATCTACTTCGGCCGTGCGAGAACGCTCGAAGCACGCGGCGAGGTCGATGGCGCGATCGCCGCGCTCATTGCGGCAGTGACCCTGATCGAGAGCGTGCGGGACCGTCTCCAGGAATCCCGCTTCCGGGCCGGCTACGTCGAGGACAAGTTCGAGGTCTACATCGACCTCGTGCGCCTGCAACTTCAGCAGGGACGCATTGCGGATGCCTTCTCGACGTCCGACCGACTGCGCGCACGCAGCTACGCAGAGCAACTGCGCGGCCGAACGCCGTCACCCCTGTCTGCTGAAGATCGGCGCACGGAGACCCGGTTACTCGAGCGCATCCGGCACCTGCAGGAGGCGCTTGCGGCAGAGGACACGGACGGGCGACCCGTTCACCCGCAGCGAGCCGTGACGAGGTTCTCACGGGAAATGCAGCTTGCGGAGCAAGAGTATCAGGCGTTCCTCGATGACCGTGCCAGCGCGCGGCCGTCCGCGCCGATGCCCGTACGCGCCGCGAACGTCGCCGCCCTCCAGCGTCGGCTGAGGAACGACGAAGCGCTGCTGGAGTACGTCGTAGGACGGGAGAGCCTGATGACGTTCGTCCTGACCGCGCGAGGCGTTACGGCTTGGAGCACCCCACTGCGCCGCGCGGACCTGAATGCACGAATAGCGCTGCTTCGCGACTTGATCCGTCGTCCCGGCGACGATCGCTGGTTGAAGCCGGCGACGCGGCTCTCGGCGGACCTGTTGGACCCCATCGAGGACCGCGGACTCCTGCAGGGGGTGCAGAGCCTGTACGTCGTACCCAACGGGGCGCTCAACTACCTGCCTTTCTCTGTGTTGGCCAGAGGCAATCCGGGCCACGGCAAGCTGTTGATCGAGCGCTACACGGTCGCATACCTGCCCGCGGCATCGGCGCTGCTTCGAGATACGCTCGCGTCTTCCGGTCGGCGGACCCTCCTTGCCGTGGCTCCGGCCCGAAGCCGCCTGCCCTACGCGTTGGAGGAAGCCCGGTCCATCGAAGCCATGTTCCAACCGAACGCGCGATTGCTGGCGGGCTCAGGCGCGACCGAAAGTCGATTCAAGACGCTCGCAGGCGGTTACACCCTGCTGCACCTCGCGACTCACGGTTCCTTCAACAGCGTCAATCCGCTGCTGTCCGGCCTCGAACTCGAGGCCGATACCCAGAATGACGGGCTGCTGCAATTGCACGAAGTGCTCGAGCTTCGCCTGCAGGCGAGCCTGGTTACGCTGAGCGCCTGCGACACGGCATTGGGTAGCGGCTACTTTGCCGAAGTTCCGGCCGGAGATGAATTCGTCGCCATGTCGCGCGCCTTTCTCGCCGCCGGAAGTGCTTCGGTCATGGCCACCCTGTGGGAAGTCGACGACCGGGCGTCCGGCAATCTGATGACACGCTTCTATGCGCGCCTGGAACCGGCCGACGACGCCTCCAGCCCGGCCAGCGCATTAGCGCGCGCGCAACGGGACCTCCGCGGATCAAGAGACCTGACCCACCCCTACTACTGGGCACCCTTCATCCTGGTCGGAACGATGGATCCGACCTCTCAGCACGGCCCGCGAACCGCAGGGGGCTCGCCATGAACGCCTGCCGCAAGGACGGGTAGACCGCAAAAGTAGATCGCATGTCCGTGGGTAAGCCTTGGAGGCACTCTCAATACATGGACCCGGACCGAGGGCCTTCTGATCGATGAGTGGGGCACCCCGCGGTTCACGGAGCGCAGGACCCGCGGACTGACTGACCGGACACGCAGGAGGCCGACGGCGGCCTACAAGGAAAATCGACATGAACATCTGGAAACACCTCTCCTTCGCAGTGCTGTCACTGATGGTCCTGTCGATCGCTCCCGTCGGGAGGGTTTCAGCGCAGGTCGTCCAGGTGAGTTCGGCCGACCCGTCGACGACGACGCAGGGAACGGTCAGCCTGGAGGTCACCATCAACGGCAGCGGTTTCGACAATGGATCGCTGGTCAAATTCCTCGTGACGGGGACCACCGATCCTGGTGGCATCACTGTGAGGAACGTGGTCTTTCGCAATTCGAAACGGTTGGTCGCGACCATCGACGTCGCCGATACCGCTGCGGTCACGAAGTTCGACATCGAAGTCACCACCACCAGCGGGCGAAAGGGCAAGGGCACGACGCTGTTCAGCGTCCAGGCGAAAGTCACCGGTGATGCGTGCGCGATGCCGGGCCTCGACTTCCCTGCATTCACCTACTGGAAGGACGGCGGAAAACAGACGCAGGACATTTACGTCGCCGACAGCACCGGCGCCTGCAGCCGCCGGATCGTGGTCGGCGTTACTCAAGCCGGCGCATCGGCAGCACGCTTCAGCTATCCGGTGGCAGGTACGAGCAACGTGGGGCGCGTCGTCTATCGCGATTACGACGGCACGAATCATCAGGCCACGATCGTCGACATCGAAGTAAACGGAACGTCGGTCACCGTCGGGCAACCCTACCTGGTCTCGTTTACGAACCCCAGCGCCATGGATCTGAGCCCTGACGGCACGATGCTTTACGTTGGGAGGTACACTTACGAAGCCGGCACGTACTTCAGCCGGATCTATGCGATCTCAATTCCCGGCCAGGTGGGTGGCGCCGGGACCCTGATCTACGAGGACCAGGCAGGGGCCACTTTCCACGACATTTCGGTCAATGCGACGCACGACGCGCTCTTCATCGACCGCGCCGAACCGCTGCTCTCCCACGCAAGGAAGCTGATGCGGCTGGACCTCGCAACGCCAGGTGCGCCCCCGGTCGAAGTGTTCTCGACGAACGAGGGCCAGCTCTCTCCCGCTGCCAATGACTCCACCGCGTCCGAGCGATTCGCCTTCCTGAATTCTTTGAGCGACTCGGGCGTGGCCTGCCTGCAGATCACCGTCGGCCAATGGAATGGTGCCGGTGCGACGTTCAGCCCCCTCCAGCAGTACACCCGAGGGCACATGAGCTGGTATCAGGGCAATCTGCTGGGGAACGGATATGGCGCACCCAACAGGCGCGGAGAGTGCCCGGGCCTGGGCACCATCACGCAGATAACCCCTACGGGGGCTGCAGTCCAACTGGTGCGGGGATGGGATCCCGATGCTCGTTGAATGCACCTCGTCGACACGCGTTTGGTCGGTTAAGCAACTTCCGACGTACCGATGAAGGTCTGCACGGCGCCAGCGAGCTACGAGCTCGCTGGCGCCCAAGGCGCCCGCGGCCCCGCCGCTGCGCGACCTGCGACCCTCCTAGCCTCTACTTCTGTTCGCCGCTGCCGGCCGCTCGCGTTCTTCCGGCTCCGGCGCGAACCGGAGAATGTCGCCCGGCTGGCACTCGAGCGCTTCGCAGATCGCATCGAGCGTCGAAAAGCGGATCGCGCGCGCCTTGCCGGTCTTGAGGATCGAGAGGTTGGCGAGCGTCATGCCGACCCGGTCCGCGAGGTCCGTCAGCGTCATCCGCCGATCGTGCAGCAGGTCGTCGAGCTTGACCACGATCGGCATGTCACACCGTCCCTTCGAGGTCGTCGCGCATGAGCGTGCCTTCCGCAAAAACGCGGGCCAGCAGGAAGGTCAGGAGCACGGCGAGCCAGCCGTTGATCGAAAAGCCGGCGTCGATGTCGATCGGGTGCGCCGGAGTGGAAATCGCGCTGACGATCGCCCCGATGACGAGGCCCAGCAACTGCAGCACGAGCAGCGCCCAGCCGATGGCCTGCAGGTGCCGAGCGTTCACGGCGACGAACGGATCGCGCGCGCGGACCGTCTCCACGATCGCGAGCAGCCGCTTGAGGATGACGTAGTTGATCGGAACCGCGACGAGCCCGATCACCGCGATCGCGTGCAGGCCCATGATCACGCGGTCGGTCTCCGGCGAAGGAGACAGCCCGAGCGAGGTCATGATCCATTGCTCGGTGGGCATGGCGAGGAGCAACACCAGAATCGCGGCCCCGTACAGCCAGTTGAGGACGATGAGGCTGCGCAGCACGACGAACGCGATCGGCAGGGCGGCGGACGACGAGGCTGGCCTGGGCATGGTTCGACACCTCCGTGTATCGACTATCAATAATCTTTTTATCGAATATCGTCAAGTCACACATTGATAGTCGATACCTCGCCGGAGGTCGATGACGATGCGTCCGTCAGGATTCGGCGTCCTTGCTGCCCCCATCGATTGCCGTCGTCTGGCCGACCGCGACGGGCGGCGCGGCCGCGCGAGCAGCCCACTCATCGAGGTCGGCCATCACGTCCGCCTTGACCGCGCCTCCCGCCGCCAGCGCCAGGATGAGCACGCCGATGGCCCGGGAGAGGCCGGCCGGGACGTGCCGGGCGTCGGTCGCAGCGATCATGGTCTGTCTCCTTGCTGATCCAACGGTGCTTAGGGAGATCGTCCCGACGCCGTGGATGCAAGGATTTCAGCTTCGCCCCGGCGAAACTTGGAGCGCGCCTGGAGGTTTCATGGAGGTTGCGCGGTTAGACTGCGATGGGGATGTCTGCAGCGGGGTTGGCGGCTCTGAACCCGTCCGGCTTCGAGGACCTTGCCGAGCAGTACGACTCCGACTTCACCAGGACGGCGGTCGGCATGGCGCTGCGCAGGATCGTGTGGGCCCGACTGGAGCGCATTTTTCGTCCGGCACAGCGGATCCTCGAACTCGGCTGCGGGACAGGCGAAGACGCCGTCCGGCTGGCCCTGGCGGGGATCGACGTCGTCGCGACCGATGCTTCGCCGGCGATGCTCGCCATCGCACGCGAAAAAGCCCGCCGGGCAGGCTGTCTCGCACGCATCGATTTCCAGTGCATCCCGATGGAGTCGGTCGGCCGAGCCCTGCACGAGGAGCGGTTCGACGGCGTCTTCTCGAATTTCGGCGCGCTCAATTGCGTGCGCGACCTGTCGGCGCTGTCGGCCGACCTGTCCCACTTGTTGCCCGCGGACGGGACCCTCGTGTGGGTGGTCATGGGCAGGCGGGTGCCCTGGGAATGGCTCTGGTACCTGCTTCGGGCCGATCGGCGTCGCGCGTTCCGGCGGTATCGTCGCCGGGGCGTTGAATGGCGCGGGCTGACGATCCATTATCCAACGCCTGCGCAGGTCACCGCGCTGCTGGCGCCTCGCTTCGCCGTCACGCGCGTGGCGCCGCTGGGGATTGCCCTGCCGCCGAGTTACGCGGCCGACTGGTTCAATCGTTCACCGCGCGCCCTCGCGGCGCTGACTCGCCTCGAGGAGCTCGCGCAACGATCGACCGCCCTCGCCTCCTGGTCGGACCATTACGTGCTCGAAGCGCGGCGCTCGGGCACGGCCGGAGGATGAACTTTTTCGACGGACGGAACCACTTACTTGATCGGATCCCGACGACCATGACCGAGTGAGGTGCGCGCCTTGGCGGTGACGGTGCAAGACGGTGTGAAGGATCCGCACGTCCAGGCGTTGCCACTGGTGACGCTGCACCTCACCGACCGGTGCAACTCGCGCTGCATCGCCTGCGATTACTGGCGGAATGGTGCCCGGGACGTCTCCACGGACTCCATCGCACGGCTGCTTCCCGACCTCGCCGAACTCGGCACGGGCACGGTCATGATCTCCGGGGGCGAACCGCTCATGCACCGCGAGTGGGCCGGCATCGCGTCCATGCTGCGCGAAAGCGGCCTGCGGCTCTGGCTCGTGACCTCCGGCCTGTCACTGAAGAAGCACGCCGGCAGGGTCGCGCAATTGTTCGAGTCGGTGACCGTGTCGCTCGACGGCACCGACCCACGGATGTACGCCACGGTCCGCGGCGTCGATGCGTTCGACGTCGTCTGTGACGGCATTCGTGCCGTGGCTGGCGCCGGCGTCGCACCGAGCGTGCGAGTCACGGTGCAGCGGGCCAATTTCGCCGCCTTGTCGGGCTTCGTGACCCTGGCGCGCAGGCTGGGCGCGCGGCACGTTTCGTTCCTGGCGGCCGACCTGGGCAACCCCCACGCGTTCGGCCGGCGGGCCGGCTTCGAGGTGGACGTCGCGTTGCGCCCGGACGACCTGCCGCTGTTCGGGGCCACGCTCGACGCGCTCGAGCGCGACCACGTCGCCGACTTTCAGTCCGGCTTCATCGAGGAATCCCCGCGCAAGCTGCGCCGGCTGCTCGCTTATTACACCGCGGTCTGCGGGCTCGGCGACTACCCGTCCTTGCGTTGCAACGCACCGGAATTTTCTGCCGTCATCGGCGCCGACGGTCGCGTCAGCCCGTGCTTCTTCATTCCCGGGTCGCCCCCGCCTGCCGCCCGCACGAGCCTGCCGGCCGAACTCAACCGCGCGGCGATGGTGACTCTGCGCGAGGACATTCGGGCGGGGCGGCGACCGGAGTGCCGGACCTGCGTGTGCTCGCTCTGGCGGGATGCGGATGAACGTCGGGACCTGGCCACACGGTCCCCGATGTCGCTGCACCGCTCGGTGCCCGCATGAGGATCCCGGTGAGATGGGGTGGAGCATGACGCATGCCACGACTGCGCTGGCGGCACTCGAGGCCTACGAGCTCTGGGCCGACACCTATGCCGCGGAGCCTCACAACCCACTGATGGCCGCGGAGCAGAAGGCCATCGTCGAGCTTCTTCCCGAGGTCTCGGGTCGACGCGTGCTCGACCTTGCGTGCGGGACGGGACGCTACTCGAGGCTGGCGGCGGCGGCGCACGCGGCGGAAATCATCGCCCTCGATCTGTCGCCGGCGATGCTGCGCCGGGTGACGGCGGGCGTGCGCGTCCTGGCGAGCATGGAGCGGCTTCCGTTCGCGAACGGCAGCTTCGACGTCGTGATCTCGGGGCTCGCACTGGGCCACACGCCTGACCTCGACCGCTGGATGCACGAAGCGGCACGGGTGCTCCGGCCCGGCGGCACGCTGCTGTATTCGGATTTTCATCCCGAAGCGTCGCAGCGCGGCCTGCGCCGGACGTTCAGGGACCGGTCGAACCGGCTGCACACGGTCGTCCATCATTGCCATGGCCTCGACGCCCAGCGGCACGCGGCGGCGGCCGCCGGCCTGACGCTGCAGGTCGTGCGCGAACTGCGGGCCGGCATCGAGGTCCGGGAGGAGTTTCCAGGATCGGAAGAGTTCTACCGGCGTCAGTACGGCACACCGCTCGTGCTCGTCGTCCAGGCGAGCAGGCAGGCCGCATGACCCGCGCAGCGTCAGGTGGAGTGACTTTCATCAATGCATCGCTGGGGATGCCGGCGAGCGATGACGCGGCAACCTCCGTGCGGGTGGTTGGCTCGCGAATCGCGGCGCTGGGCGGCGACCCGCAGCCTTCGGACCGGGTCGTCGATCTGGCGGGCGATCGACTGCTGCCGGGCCTGATCAATGCCCACGACCACCTGCAACTCAACAGCTTCCCACCGCTCGACCATGCCGCGTGGTTTCGCAACGTGCGCGAATGGATTGCGGAGGTCAGCCTGCGCGCGCGCGCGGACGTCGCGTTCCGGTCCGTGGTCGATGCGCCGCGCGACCGTCGTCTGCTGCACGGCGGCGTCAAGAACCTGCTGGGCGGCGTCACGACCGTCGCCCACCACGATCCGCTGTACGCTGCCCTCACGGACCCCGGCTATCCGATTCGCGTGGTCGAGCACTACGGCTGGTCGCACTCGCTGGGCATCGACGACGACGCACAGGTGCGCCGCTCGTACGAACGGACGCCGAAGCACGTTCCCTGGATCATCCACGCCGCGGAAGGCGTGGACGACGAGGCCGCGCAGGAACTGGACCGGCTCGAGGCCCTCGGTTGCCTCGGCCGGAACACGTTGATCGTTCACGGGGTGGCGCTGGGCCGAGCGGAGCGTCGACGGCTGGCCGACGCGAAGGCGGGGCTCGTCTGGTGCCCCGCCTCGAACCTGCGCCTGTTCGGCAAGTCGGCGGAGGTGGCGGACCTCGTCGCGTGCGGCAGGGTCGCGCTGGGGACGGATTCCAGGTTGAGCGGTGCGCGCGACCTGCTGCAGGAGGTGCGCGTGGCGCGCGAGGTCGCCGGCCTGGACGACGCGACGCTGCAGACGCTCGTCACCGAGTCCAGTGCCCGCCTGCTGCGTCTCGCGGATCGCGGCGCGCTCGCAGCCGGGATGCTCGCCGACTTGCTGGTCCTGCCGCGGTCACTGGCGCTGTCCGAGGCGGATCGTGGCGACGTGCGCATGGTCGTCGTCGGCGGGCGCATGCGCTATGGCGACGTGGACTGCGCACGCGCGATGGGGCCAGCCTCGCAGTGGCTCGAGGTGATGGTCGACGGACGCGGCAAGGCCCTCGATCGCGGGCTTGCGGACCGGTTGGCGCGCGCAGGCGTGCACGAGCCGGGTCTCGAATTGCCCGAGACTGCGTGGAGGGCTGCGTGATCGAGGCAGTTCACGAGCGGGCGCGAGCGAAGATCGTGCTGTACAACCCGAAGGCGGTGTTCTTCACGATGCCGCTCGCGTTGCTCGCGATCGGCTCGGCCCTGGACCCCGAAACATACGAGATCGTCATCGTCGACGGGCGGCTCGACCCGGACCCGATCGCCTCCCTCGCGCCGCACCTGGACGATGCGCTGTGTCTCGGCGTCACGGTCCTCACCGGCGCGCCGATCTCGGACGCGCTCGCGGTGTCGCGAGCGGTCAAGCGGCTGCGGCCGCAGCTTCCGATCGTCTGGGGCGGCTGGCACCCGTCGATGTTCGCGCGCGAGTGCCTGGAGGAGCCCGCCGTGGACGTGACCGTGCAGGGCCAGGGCGAAGAGACCTTCGCGGAGATCGTCGCGCGCCTCGCCGAGGGCCGCGGCCTCGAAGGCTGCGCCGGCTGCACGGTGCGGCTCGCGGGCGACCGGATCCTGCAGAACCCCGCGCGTCCGCTGCGGCCGGTGAGCCTGTTCCGGGCGCACGATTACCGGCTGATTCCCGTCACTCGCTACTACGAGTTGAAGGACCGCCGCCAGCTCGACTTCATCACGTCGCAGGGCTGCAACTTCCGCTGCGCGTTCTGTTCGGACCCGTTCGTCTACGGGCGCAAGTGGGTGGGACTCGACCCCGATTCGATCGGCTTGCGCCTCGGCGAACTGTGGCAGCGCTACCGTTTCGACGACGTCAATTTCCAGGACGAGACGTTCTTCACGCGGCGCGAGCGTGTGCAGGCCATGGCCGACGGGATCGTCGAATCCGGCCGCAAGTTCACGTGGGCAGCCACGATGCGCGCCGACCAGGGCGTCCGCTTGCCCGACGACACGTGGGTGCGCTGCAGGCAGTCGGGGTTGCGCCGGCTGCTCGTCGGCGTGGAATCCGGCTCGAACGAAATGCTGAAGCGCATCCGCAAGGACATCAGGATCGAGCAGGTGTTTCACACCGCGAACATGATGCGCGTGCACGACATCGCAGGCATTTTTCCGTTCATCGTCGGCTTCCCCGACGAGAGCGACGAGAGCGTCACGGCGACGCTCGACGCCGCCAGTCGGCTGCAGGCCATGAGCCCTGGCTTCACGACGCCGATCTTTTACTTCAAGCCTTACCCGGGCAGCGAGATCGTCACCGAGGCGGTCGCGCGCGGCTATCGCCTGCCGGAGACGCTGGAGGACTGGTCCACGTTCGACTACGTCGAGGGGCTGCCCGGGCCCTGGGTGTCGCGCGAGAAATACGTGCGGATCGAGGACTTCAAGCAAGGCATCTCCCACGACCAGACCGAGCCGCAGCTGTCATGAGCGGACCGCGGCGCATCCTGCTCGTCAACCCGACGATCACGAAGCGCCGTCACGCGCGCTTTCCGCTGGCGGTCCTGAGCCTCGCGACGGCGCTCGAAGACCGCTACGCGACGCAGATCATCGACGGCAACGTCGACCGGGGGTTCATCGAGACCGCGCTGCAGTCGCTTGCGAGCGGGACGATCGGCGCGGTCGGCGTGACCGTGATGGGCGGCCCGCAGGTCCCGACCGCGGTTGCGGTCTCGAAGGCGATCCGCGCGCGATTTCCGGCCGTCCCGATCGTCTGGGGCGGTTACTTCCCGACGCTGTGTCCCGAGGTGAGCCTGAATTCGGATTACGTCGATTACGTGATCCGCGGGCAAGGCGAAGTCGCCCTGCGCGAACTGCTCGATGCGATTTTCGCGGGCGATGCGGCAGCGCTCGCGGAGATCGACGGCCTGACCTGGCGCAGGCACGGCGAGGTCGTCCACAACCGTGACCGCGCATTCTCGACGGCGCCGCTCGCGGTGCGACTGCCCTACGACCGGCTCGACAACCCGGCCCAGTACCTGGGCAGCACGTACCTCGGTCGTCGCACGGTGGGGTACCAGGCGGCGCTCGGCTGCCGCTTCCGCTGCACGTTCTGCGGTGTCGCCGCGATGTTCGGCGGCAAGACCGCGTTGCCGCCGGGCGAGCGCCTCGAGCAGGACCTCACCTGGCTCCGGGACCGCCACGGCTGCGATGCGATCCAGTTCTACGACCACAACTTCTTCGACCGCGAGGTCGACACGGTGCCGCTGCTCGAGGTCCTGGCGCGTTTGCAGTTGCCGTGGTGGTGCTTCGCGCGGTCCGACGCGCTGATCAACCTCACCGACGCGGCGTGGAAGCTCGTGCGGAGAAGCGGGCTCCGCATGGCCTACATCGGCGCCGAGTCGCCCAGCGACCGGATGCTGCGCGATGTGCGCAAGGGCACGCGATCGAGCCAGACCCTGGAAGCCGTCGAGGTCTGCCATCGCCACGGCGTGATCCCGGAGCTGTCGTTCATGGTCGCGCCCCCCGACGATCCGGAGGGCGAAACCGAGAAGACGTTCGACTTCATCCGGTCGATCAAGCGCGAGTTCCCGGCCACGGAGATCATGATCTACGTCTACACGCCGTTGCCGCCGCAGCGACCCGGCGCGAACGTCCGCACGACACGTTCACCGACGACGCTGCGCGACACGCAGGGGCAGCCCGTCGTCTTTCCCACGACGCCGGACCACTGGGCCGAACCGGCCTGGGTCGATTACTGGTGTCACAACGATGCGCCCTGGCTGAGCCGACGACTGCACCGGCGCATCGTCGACTTCACGACCGTGCTCGGCTGCCGGTTTCCGACGGTCACCGACATCCGCTCGCCGCCCTGGGGCAAGCAGGTGCTGCGTACTCTGGCCTCGTGGCGTTACCGTTATCGACGTTACGAACGGCCCTGGGAGCTCGACTTGTCGCGCAAGGTCATCCGCCTGCACGATCCGCGCGCGTCGAGCCTCTAGTCCGTCGTGGACTGCCGAGTGCCACACGTCGCCCAGGTCAGTTTCTTCCTCGACCCGCAGGGACGCGGGCCGGAGCAGATGCTCGAGGACTGGCCCTCGCTGGTCGACGTGGCCGAAGCAGCGGCCCAGGGCGGCGCGCGCGTCACGGTCATCCAGGCCTGCGCATCGCCGGCACACCTGCAACGCAACGGCGTCGACTATCATTTCGTGCCGCCGGACGATGGCGGCCCGACCATCGCCTGCAGCCGGGCGTTTCGCCAGCTCGTCGACGGCCTCACGCCGGACGTGATTCATGTCCACGGACTCGGTTTTCCGGCGGACGTCGCACGCGTGGCCGATCTCGCGCCCGCCGTGCCGATCCTCGTCCAGGATCATGCCAACCGGCCGCCACGCTTCTGGCGGCGGCACTCGTGGCGTCGCGGGCTCCGGGCGGCCGCGGGCGTTGCGTTCTGTGCGCGCGAGCAGGCCGAGCCGTTCCTGAAAGCCGGCGTCCTTCCAACGCACAGCGAAGTCTTCGAGATTCCGGAAGCGCCTGCACGGTTTACGCCGGGCGATCGGGCGCTGGCGCGCCGCCAGAGCGGTCTTTGCGGCGATCCGTGCCTGCTCTGGGTCGGTCACCTGGACCAGAACAAGGATCCACTGACCGTGCTGCGAGGCGTCAGCCTTGCCGTGCGCTACCTGCCGAAGCTGACGTTGTGGTGTTGCTTCGGCAAGGCGCCACTGCTCACCGAGGTGCGGGAGCAGGTCGAGCAGGACCCGTGGCTGCGCGACAGGGTGCACCTGCTGGGCCGCGTGCCGCATGCACAGGTCGAGCAGTTGATGCGCGCGGCGGACTTCTTCACGCTCGGCAGTCATCGAGAAGGCAGTGGTTACGCGCTCGCCGAAGCCCTCGCCTGCGGATTGCCGCCGGTCGTGACGGACATCCCGTCGTTTCGCGTCATGACGGGGCGCGGGGCGGTGGGCTGGTTGTGGCCCCGTGGCGACGCGCAGCGCCTGTGCGAAGCAATCCTGGCGGCCACCTCGAGACCGCAGGCCGGCCAGCAGGCGCACGTCCGGCGACACTTCGAGCGGGAGTTGTCGTTCGACGCGGTGGGCAGGAAGCTCAACGCGGCTTATGCGAGATTGATCGCGTCGCCGGCTTCGCGAGTGACGGCACGTTCGTGAAGTGTTCACTGAACCGATGAAGATCGCGCTCGTCGTTCCGGGCGGCGTCGACCGGTCGGGTGAGTATCGCGTGGTCCCGGCACTGCTCGCGCTGATCCGGCGCCTGGCCAGGGTACACGACGTGCACGTGTTCGCGTTGTCGCAGGAACCAGCCCCCGGCACCTGGAGGCTCGAAGGCGCGTACGTTCACAACATCGGCGCACGCCAGACCCGCCTGCGCGCCGTCCGCGCAATCCTGCGCGAGCACCGCGCGCGGCCTTTTGACGTCGTTCATTCGATCTGGTCAGGTGCGTCCGGCACGGTCGCCGTGACGGCGGCCGGCCTGCTGAGGCTGCCGAGCCTGATCCACGTCGCTGGCGTGGAACTCATCGCGCTGCCCGACATCGCGTGCGGCGGGCGCCTGCGATGGCGCGGCCGACTGCGCGAGGCCATGAACCTGCGGGGTGCTTCGATGATCACCGCTGCGAGTTCACCCATGGTGCAGTCGGTGGCGTCGCTCGGCTGCACCGCCGTGCGCGTGCCCCTCGGCGTCGACTCAGACACGTGGCCCCCTCGTCCACCGCACCGTCGCGCGGGGACGGGACCCGCCCGGTTGATCCACGTCGCGAGTCTCAACGCCGTCAAGGATCAGCAGACCCTGCTGCGCGCCATGGCGGTGCTTGCGGCCGCGGGTATCGATTTTCGGCTGGACATCGTCGGCGAAGACACCCTGGGCGGCAAGCTGCAGGTGTTGTCGCAGGAACTCGGGCTCGCGAGTCGCGTACGGTTCCTCGGATTCCAGACGCGGCGACAGCTTCGTCCACTCGTCGAATCGGCCGATCTGCTGGTCGTGTCGTCGCGTCACGAGGCCGGGCCGATGGCGGTGCTGGAAGCCGCGGCGCTCGGCGTCCCGACCGTGGGTACCTGTGTCGGTCACATTGCAGAGTGGGCACCGTCGGCCGCCGTGTCGGTGGGCATCGGCGACTGGAACGAACTCGCAGCATCCGTCCGCAGGCTCGTCGAAGACGAAGAACTGCGCCTGCGAGTCGCGCGGCAGGCGTGGCAGCGTGCAACTGCCGAAGATGCCGACTACACGGCGTCGCGGTTTCAGGCGTTGTACGGGGAACTGGTGGGGGCCGGCTAGCGAAGTCCCCTCAACACGGCTGCCACCGGGTGCATCGTCTCGACGCGCGCCGGGCGGGACCGGACCCAGCGCAAGACGCGCCGCCACTGCGGCATCCGTGTCCACGCATGCTCTTCCATCCAGGGATGGGACTGTGCCAGGTTCTCGCGACCGGTCAGCATCTCGCGATCCGGCCAGACACGACTCACGACGTAGCGCACGCGATCCATCGGGGTCGGTGACCATTCGATGCCGGGGAACGCCTCGATCCAGGGATTCGAAAGCGACACGTCGGTCAGCGCCTGCTGCCGGCAGGCGCGCCGAAGATGGCGCGGGCAGGCACGAGCGAACGTCGCGAGAACGTCGGGAGGAATGACGCGAGGATAGTGACGCGCCGCGAACTCCAGCGGCGGCAGCGCCCACCACTGCGCGGGATCGGGGGCGACTGCGTTCCAGTCATCGGCGCTCATGTGCGCGGCGAGCCCGGCGATATCGTGCAACTGGATCATGCGCAGGCTGCGGGCACGCATGTTTCCCGCCGCGTGGAGGAGCAGATGCGCCATCATGGCGGCCCTCGTCGGGTAGCCGTTCAATCCCGGTTCAGCCCGCGATCCGAGGACCGTCTCCGTGATGTCCGCCTCGACAACGGGAAGGCGCTCGAATATCCGCACGTGCAGGTCGATCTTGATCGGGTTGGCAGCGTGTTCGCCGAACCCCGCGACGGCCGGCGCATCGCGCGGCACGAAAGCCTCGTGCTTCCACCAGGTGCACGAATATGCGTAACCCACCTGCTCCAGGACGCGCGCGGCACGCTCCAGATCCGGGCCGCGGACGAGAAGATCCACGTCCGCCATCGGACGCTCGCCAGCGCGGTAGACGCCGAGCGCGTGCAACGCGGCACCCTTGAGTGCGGTGACTGCCACGCCTTCGCGACGCGCCTGCGTGTCGATGTCCCGCAGGAGGGCCGCGACCCGTTGGTGCCGACTCAGGGTGTGGTTGCGTTGCTCGTCCAGGAATCGCTGCCACCGAGCGGGGCCCTGCCACCGCAAGACGCTGCCGAGCAGCGAAGACACTCCGTGCATCGCGCTCACGGCTTCCGCAATCCGCCACTCCAGTTCCGTCCAGGTCGGCGCAGTCTCGCCTGGGCTCG
>DASSJN010000239.1:0-11746 GCA_035691185.1 Steroidobacteraceae bacterium | reverse complement strand
CGGCCCTTCTGCAATCCGACTATCCGCTAGACACTAGCCACTAGACACTTTCCTTCGGTCCTGTGACATCCTTCCCCGCCCTGCCCCCGGGGCATCACACGAGCATCCCGACGATGACGATGACGATCCGGAACTACGCCTTGCCCGGCCTGCTGGCGCTCGTTTTCCTGGCTGCGTGTTCCCCCAAGCAGCCGCAGCCAGTCGCCACGCCCGCCGTGGACGACGCGGACGAGGAGACCGTCGGTTCGCCGGCGCAGCCCAGGCCGAAGCCGCCCACGGACTATGCCGGGCAGGCGACGGGCATGCTGTCGTTGCTGGCCGACGCGCCCGAATGTCAGAGCTACCGCGACGAACTCCAGGCGATCGCACAGACCCCGGCCGGCGCGAAGCCGGCCAAGGAACCGTCGCGCGTCGTGGCCGAGGCCCACAAGGCGGGCTGCTCGAAGTCGGCGCGAGGTGAATAGACGGCGACGTTCAACGTGGATCGGGCGCTGCTGCTCGTCGCGACTTGAGCGAGCCGAGCAGCAGCGTGCCCAACGCGAGCAGGATCTCGTCGTAGAACGGGACCAGGTCGGGCACGACCAGGTCGAGCACTAACAGCGCGGCGACGATCTTGAACAGCGTCGGGAACCGCAGCCCCGCGGCGAACCGCGCGACCAGCCTGCCGACCGTCATGATCAGCGGCCTCCCGGCGCCGCGACCTCGACTGCGAGCGTGAACGTCCGCGCCTCGGTTGCACGCAGCGCGCCGACGCCGACCACCTGCCGCGAGATGACCTCGCCCCGCTCGTTGCGGATCTGCAATACGACGGAGTATTCCCAGTCGCCGGCACGCTCCGAGTGGCGCAGCGTCCCTTCGACGTTGAACGCCTGGAACGTGGGCGTCGCTTCGGATGCCCGTGCCGCCGCGCCGTGCTTGAGGTGGTGACGGCACTGCGGACAGATCGTCGCGCTGTCGAGGATCGTCGCCTTGCAGTGCGGGCAGGAACGAGTCCTGCCCACCGTGCCCGACGACGACGACGAGGGACGCCCGGGAAGCATGGCTCGTGCGACGCGCCTACTTCGCCTGGTCGGGCCAGCCGAAATCGGCGTTGCCGCGCATCCGCGAGCCGGCCGCTACGGTCAGCACGGCGGCCTTGAGGTCGCCGTTGATCGCGCCGCTCTCGAGCAGTTCGACGCGCGAGCTCGCATTGACGTTGCCATGGACCTCGCCGCTCACCATCACGGTCGCGGCGGAGATCTGCCCGGTGACGTGCGCGCCCTGCTCGATCGTCACGTTGCCCTGCACGTTGACGTCGCCCTTGAAGCGACCCGCGATCCGCACGTGGCCCGCGCCCTCGATCTTGCCCTCGATCGTGACGTCCGCCGCGATCAACGACTCTTTGACAGGGCCGGTCGTCGTGCGTTGCTCGACGACGGGGCGGCGTGCAGTGTCCGCCGCCGGTGGCGGCGGGGCTGGCACGGGCCGCAGGACGGGTTCGGGGGCCACGGCCGTGGCCGTGTCGGAGCCGGAGGAATCTTTGCTGGTGGGATCTTTCCAGAGCGCCATGGACATTCCTTCTGTCAAGTGGACGTTGCCGGGAGTCCGCATCCCGTCAACGCAGGATTGGTGCCGGCTGAGGGATTCGAACCCCCGACCCCCTGATTACAAATCAGGTGCACTACCAGCTGTGCTAAGCCGGCACGGTCTGTGCCGTTTGCGGACGGATCATACCCTACCTGCTCGTGCCTTCCGCCGCAGCCTCGGTTGTCGAAACTTCGACGGGCGTCGACGGACACACGCGCAGTTCGAGCGGCAGGCCGCCCTCGGGCGGCTCGCCGACGTCCTCCAGTTCGGGGATTCCCGCGTTGGTCTGGCGGTCGACGTCGAGCCAGAACACGTCGAGCGTGCGCACGCGGTCGCTGGTCTGGGGCGTGAAGCCCGCGCGCGCGACCGTTGCGGCGACCTCCGCGGCGCGGCGCGGGTCGGAATAAACGCCGATCGAGACGACGTTCCCGGGCGCTTCGTCGGTGATGACGTAAGCGTCGGCGAGGCCTGCGCCTTGCAGCGCGGCCAGGGCGTTCGTCGCGTCGACGGGGGTCGCCAGGTCGGGTACGCGCACCCAGTAGCCGACCCTGACCTCGTCCGTGGCCGAACGCAGCCGGGCCGTGAAGCCGAGCCGTTGCAGCGACGACGATGCCGCATCGGCCTGCGCCTGCTCGAGGAACGGCCCTACGCTCACACAGGAGGCCGCAGCGACCGTGTCGTCCGGCGCCGTACGTGTGCCGGGGCCCGCCTCTCCGGGGGCGCCCTGGGCCTCCTGCCGCAGCCTGATCGGCCGCAACGGCGTCGACGCCTGCGGCGCGGCCACGCCGACGCCGGGCTCGGGCGTCGCCACCCAGCGGGTCCACGCGAGGAACAGCAGGTTCGCGAGCAGCAGGACGAGGAACAGTACGCGCACGGCACCGACCGGCAATCGCAAGGCGCCGCATGGTAGCAAACTGACGCAAAAAGGCCCGGCCGCTTGCGCGACCGGGCCTTCGGCAAATCAGCGTCGGGCGGGAGGGGCTACTTGCCGCCTCCGGCAATGTACGCCGCGAGATCGGCGATCTCGGCATCCGTCAGCTTCAGCGCATTCTTGTGCTTCTGCTGGCCGGCGACGATCTTCTTCAGGGTAGCGCTCAACGCCGCAGCGTCTTCGCCCTCGAAGTCCGCGACTTCGTGGCATTCGGCGCAGGTGTCAGAGAACTTCGCTTTACCCGCGGCCGCGTCGGCGCTGGCGACGCCGCTGAATCCCGCGAGGCCGAGCGTCGCGACCGCGACGGCGAAAACACGCATGACTTTCATCGAACCCTCCTTAAGCGCCGGCCCGGACCTCCGGGTCGGAATGTGCACGAATGATAACGAGGCGGGCGCGAAATGCAGATCGTGATTACCGCAACGCAACAAGAAAAAGGCCCGGAATCGTGCGGAATCCGGGCCTTTCGTTTCTCATGATTGAGAATCGACCCGGTTACTTGCCACCGGCCGCCATGTACGCGGCGACGTCCGAGATCTCCTGGTCCGTCAGCGCGAGTTTCTCCTTGTGCTTGGTCGTGCCGGCAACGATGGACTTGATCGTCGCGGCGACCTCCTTCGGGTCCTCGCCGTCGAAATCCCCTGCTTCGTGGCACTCGGCGCAGATCTTCGTGAAGGTGGCCTTGCCCGCCGCAGCGTCGGCATACGCCGTCGAGCCGAAACCGGCGAGCCCGGCGAACGCGGTAGCAAGGACGACCAAACGACTCATGTTCATTCTGATGACTCCGGAAATTGATTGTGGCCAACGACACAAACGGCCGAGGCTCTTCGAGGTTGACACGGCAGGACACCCCCTGCCGCGCGCATTGGACACTGGTCACACGGTCGAATTCAAGGCCTCGGGCGCGGCCAGGCATGCAATTCCGCGCAACACCAGGTCCGGCACGTGCTCGACCGTGGAGAGTACGTATGGCAGCACCTCGGTGGCCGCGCCACCGGTCACCACGAGTGCCGGCACCTCGGGCGACGTACGCTCGAGGTCGGCGTGCGCCCGGTCGATCAGCGAGGCGAGCGCGACGCGACAGCCGCGCTCGATCGCATCTCGCGTGTTGTCGGCGTACAGGATGCGTCTACCGGGGCGGCTCGCCTCCGTGTGGGCGGCGAGGTCGCTCGTGCCGGCCAGCAGCGATCTCGCCATCAGGTGCGGACCCGGCACGATGAAGCCGCCGAGGTGGGTGCCGTCCGCGAGGACCGCATCGATGGTCGCTGCCGTGCCGACGTCGACGACGCAGCATGCCCGCGGCCCGCGCAGGTGATACGCGCCGATCACCGCGACCCAGCGATCGACGCCCAGCAGGCCCGGGTCGGGATAGGCGTTGCGCACGCCGCAAGCCTGTGACGTGGACTCGACGAAACGCACGTCCTTGACGCCGCGGCGTGCCGCCGCACCGACCAGCGCACGCTTGCTGTCGCCTCCGGCAACCGAGGCTGCAACGACCGCGCCGATATCGTGGTGACCGAACAGCCGACGCTCCCAGTCGGCCGGACCCCAGTCCGCGTGCTCGGCGGCCTGCTGCGACGCAAGCACGCCCTGCTCGCAGGTTGCCCACTTGACGCGCGTGTTGCCGACGTCGACGAGCAGCAGGCTCATGACGCACGCGCCTCGGCGCGTCGCAGGCTCACGTCACCGGCATGCACGCGTTCGACGCGACCGGGCGCCGTCTCGAGCAGCAGCGCACCTTCGGCATCGGCCCCGCGCGCGATGCCTTCGACGGAGCCGTCGTGGCGGAGCACCGTCACCGGCGCATCGCGCAGCGAATCGCAGGCCGACCACTCCGGCGCGAACGGCGCGTAGCCGTGCCGCGCAAAACGTTCGAGGCCCTCGAGCATGCGGCCGGCCGTGCGCGCCGCGACCTCGATGCGGGCCGGAGCCGTGCCGCCGCAGGCTTCTGCGAGGTCCGTCACGGGCGTGACATGCGACGACTCGATCGACGTGCGCGCACGCTGCGGCATGCGCAGGTTGAGCCCCAGGCCCGCCACGACGTACGCAGGACCGCCAGCCTCCGACCGCATCTGCAGCAGCAGCCCGCCGAGCTTGCGGTGCGCCTGCACGATGTCGTTCGGCCACTTGAGTTGCACGGCCGGTGCGCCGAGTTCACGCAGGGCGCGCACGACGCACGTGCCCAGGGCCAGGCTCAGCGCGGAGAGATCCGCGGGCATCTCGGCGAACGTCCAGCCGATCGAGAACGTGAGCCCGGTTCCGAACGGCGCGACCCATGCGCGCCCGCGCCGCCCGCGGCCGGCCGTCTGCAGTTCCGCGAAGACGAGCCGCGCTGCGCCCGGCGGGGGTGCCGCAGCGGCGTGCAGGTATTCGTTGGTCGAGCCGAGCTCGAAGTGCACCTCGCACTGCTGCGGCCAGGCAAGCCCCGCCGCCTGCGCCGAGGCCCGCAGAGCTGCCGCGTCGAGCAGCTCGGCCGGGCATGCGAGCTGGTAGCCGCGTCGCTCGTGGCTCAGGACTTCGATGCCACGGCCGCGAAGTTCGCCGACGATCTTCCACACCGCCGCGCGCGTCACGCCGAGCGACGCGGCGAGGCGTGCACCGGAGTGCAGCTCGCCGTCCGCCAGCAGCCGCACGAGCCGCTCGGCCGTCTCGTTCATCGCGGCCGCAACAGCCAGAGCCGACGCGCGCGGTTCTCGTTGCCCGCGCGCATGCGCCGCACGTTCGACCGGTGCGTGTAGACGATGAATGCGGCCATCAGCAGGCCGAAGACGACGAGCGGCGCGCGCTGCGGCGTCGCGAGCGCGAAGTAGACGGGCAGCGTCGCCGTGCCGAGCATGGTGCCCAGGCCGACGTAGCCTGTGAGCGTCACGGTGAGCAGCCACACGCCGATGACCGGCACCAGCGCGAGCGGCGCGAGCACCAGGACGGCGCCCACCAGCGTGGCCGCGCCCTTGCCGCCGCGAAACCCGTACCAGACGGGGTAGACGTGGCCGACCACGACGGCACCCGCACAGGCCACCGCGAGCCAGTCGCGGTCGACGGCCGCGTCGAGCCCGAGGACGGGAAGGTCCGCGCCGGGCAGCCAGCCGACGGCGACCAGCGCCTTGCCGACGTCGACCAGGATCACGCCCAGCGCGAACGCCCACCCCTGCGTGCGCAGCGCGTTGGTGCCGCCCGCGTTGCCGCTGCCCTGCGTGCGGATGTCGACGCCCTTGAGCCGGCCCAGCACGAGGCTGCCGATCACCGACCCGAGCAGGTAGGCGAAGAGCGTTTTGAAGCCGAGTTCGATCAAGGTGTCCACCGTTCGCGCAGCGGCGCGATTCTAGCATCGGGCTGCTGCACGGCCGGGCTGCCCGCGGCCAGGTGAAATCACCTCGGCAGGAACACCTCGGCCAGCATGCAGCGGACGGAACCGCCGCCCAGCGCCTCGATGGTCGGGATGGGCGCCGTCACGATGCGGTCGACGTGGCCGCGCAAGGCCTCGAGCCGCACAGGGCCGAAGGCCGCCGCGGCCACCTGCGACATCGCGAGCACGCGTGCCCCGTCGTCCGCGCGCAGCTCGAGCACGTTGCCGGCGAAACGTTCCATTTCGGCGGCGTCGATCGGGAAGACCTCGCGCGCCGAATCGCGCAGCGCCGCAAGCACGCGTTCGCGCGCGCCCGCCGCGACCGCATCGGTCGCGAGCACGGCGAAGCCGGAGCCGATCGCGAGCATGACGTTGGTGTGATAGACGGCCGCGCCGGACGCATCGGCCGCAGCGAAGGAGCAGCTGCGGTACCCGAGTTCGGCACAGAGTTCCTCCAGCGGTGCCACGTGCGTCCGCGGCGACAGCGCCGCGTACGCCACGCGCGCGACATGGTCGAAGACGACGCTGCCGGTGCCCTCGAGGAATTGCCCGCGCAGCTCATAGTGCGTCAGGTCGAGCAGGCGGCGTACGCGTCGGCCCGTGGCCAGTTCCAGGCGCCAGAGATGCTCGAGGCGTCGCTCCCGACGACGGCTCGGCGCCAGCATCGGGTACAGCACGACCGTGCCGTCGGCGTGCAGACTCACCCAGTTGTTGGGGAAGATCGCGTCGGGACACTGCGGCGCGGGCTCGTCGTCGGACGTGCAGACCGCGACGCCTGCCGCGCGCAACGCCCCCACGAGGCCCTCGAACTCTGCGAGCGCGTGTGCCTGGGCCCCTTCCGCGAGAACCGGGTCGGCGCGCTGGAAACGGTTGCTCTCTTCGGTCTCCGCGTTCCAGGCGAAATTCGCGGGCCGCACCATCAGTACCGCCTCCGCCGTTTGCAGCGTGGCGTGCATCGAGCCCGCGTCGCCGGGCGTGTCGATCGTATCGTTCATGGCGCGGACGGCACGGAGTCAGCGTGGCGCGGTACGCGCAAGCGCCATCAGGTGATTGCGGTCGGAGACGACGACGCCGCCGGCCGGCTCCAGCGTGACGGCAAACGCCAGGGGTTCATGCAAGGGCAGCGCCGGTCGGATCGGGACCGTGATCATCCCATCGTGCGAGGGTACGTCGAACACGCCCCCGTCCACCGGGTAGCGGTCGTCACGCGCGCCGTCGAAGATCCAGAGCTGGTACTGCCGGCCCGACCGCTCGTTCGGCTCGAGCCCCGCCAGCGTCAGGTATCCCTCCTGCCTGTCGGCGTCCCAGATCACTTCGCCGTCGACGCCTGCCGGCAGGCCCGACTCGTGTGCCCACGCCCAGCGCCCGAGATGCGTGCCGGCACTGTCGATCAGGCGTTGCCGACCCTTCTCGGCTGCCGACTGAAACGGCGACGTGCCGTGCGCCAGGTCGTGACCCAGCGAGTCGAGGCGTGGCCACCATCCCGCGGCCGCCAGCACGAGGCACGCGGCGGCGGCATACCAGCCAGTGCGTGACGATCGAGGCGCAGCGGCGGGCACGGGCGCCAGCTCTGCCGTGGCGCCACCCCGGGGCAGTTCGCTTCGGATCCAGGCGTCGGCCGTCGCGTCGAGCCTGCGGCGCACTCGCGGCGGAAGGCTGCGTACACGTCCGCGCAGGCGAGCCAGGGCGAAACGGGCGCGCAATTTCCCGGTCAGGGTGTCGCTTGCTCCATCGTCCCCGCGTTGTCGATCTTGAGCCACTGCCGTACCTGAATCAGTCCGCGCCGCATCTGCGTCTTGACGGTGCCCAGCGGCATTCCCGTCGCTGCAGCGATCTCGGAGTGCGTCATGCCCTCGAGCAGGCCCATGCGCAGCACCTTGCGCTGGTCGGGCCGCAGGCGCGCCACGACCTTCGCTGCGCGCTCCGCCTCGGCCCGGACCTCGCCCCCGTTGCCCGGCTCGGCGAAGCGCACGTCCTCCAGCGCTTCCTCGCCGTCCATCATGCGGCTCATGCGGCCGCGACGGATGCGGTCGATCAGGCGCCGGCGCGCGATGGTCGAGACGAAGACCTTCTCCGACCCCTGCGCGGCATCGTAACGCGCGGCGCTGCGCCACACGTCGACGAAGATTTCCTGCACCGCGTCCTCGGCATCGGCGTGGGAGCGGGTCATGCGACGTGCAATGGCCCACACCAGCCCGCCGAATTCGTCGATGCACTGGCGGACCGCCACTTGGTCGCCACGAGCCACGCGCTCGAGGATGGACTCCGACATCGTTTGTTCCCCTGTTCGGTCCGGGGCGCGCCCGGTTTCAACCAGCGGCTGCCTGGTCTGCGCGTGGAAGTATAGGTTGTTTTGTACATGCTTTGTACACCTATCTGTCCATGACTCGCATAGGCAACGTCAATGACGACCCACTCACTGGGCCGCCGCTTTTCGGTAAACCGGGAAGCCATGCGTGTTTACCGTGTTGCGAATCAATCTCATTAAGAACAGACTGCAGGCCTTCTCCAACGCCGTGTCCTACAGTCGAATGCCCCCCGTCAGTCTTGCCACGCTGCGCAAAGGCGCCCGGGGTGTAGTCGTCGATGTGCGCGACGATGCGCAGAGTCTCGGTGACGAGGCCCAGTCCACGGTCAGCCGTCGCCTGCTCGAGCTGGGCTTCGTGCCGGGGGAAACGTTCGAGGTCGTGGAGGAGATCTGGCCCGGCGGCGACCCGATGGCGGTGCGGCTGGGCAACACGACGTTTGCACTGCGCCGGCGCGAGGCGAGCGCCGTCATGGTCGAGCCGGAGCCGTCCTGAACACGATGACCCACGCAGCCACCATCGATCCCATGCGTCTGGCCCTCGTCGGCGTGCCGAACAGCGGCAAGACGGCGCTCTTCAACCGGCTCACGGGCAGCCGCCAGCGCGTCGCCAACTACGCGGGCGTCACGGTCGAACGCAAGGAGGGCCAGTTCGTCGGGCCCGCGAAGCAGCGGCTGTACAAGGTGCTCGACCTGCCCGGCGCGTACAGCCTGACGCCCACGACGCTGGACGAAGCGATCACGCGGGATTTCCTGCTCGGGAGGCTCGCGGACGAACCGGCGCCCGAGTTCGTCGTCTGCGTCGTCGACGCGACCAACCTGCGGCTCAACCTGCGTCTGGTACTCGAGTTGCGCGACCTCGGCGTGCCGATGGTCGTCGCGCTCAACATGAGCGACCTCGCCGTCGAGCGCGGCTACCGCCTAGATCGCGCGTTGCTCGAGCACGAACTCGGCGTGACGGTCGTCGAGACCGTCGCCGTGGAGCACGGCGGGGTGCGACACCTCGTCGAGAAGCTCGAGGCCCTGCCCCACCCGGGCTCGCGCCAGCCCGTGCAGTGGCGCGAACCCTCGTTCGACCAGATCCAGCAGACGCAGCGCGAGGTCCGCCGGATCCTCCGCGTGGTCGGCTACGAGGAGCCGATGCGCAGGCAGGCGCTCGCGCGGCTCGATGCGCTCGTGATGCACCCGGTCGCGGGCCCCGCAATCCTGGCGTTCGTGCTGTTCTTCGTGTTCCAGGCGGTGTTCAGCTGGGCGGCCGTGCCGATGGACGTCATCGACGGCGCCGTCGGTGCGCTCGGCGCGTTCGTGCACCAGGCGCTGCCGGACGGCGCGCTCAGGAGCCTGCTCGTCGACGGCGTCATTGCAGGCGTCGGCAGCGTGCTCGTGTTCCTGCCGCAGATCCTGATCCTGTTCCTCTTCATCCTCGCGCTCGAGGACAGCGGCTACCTGCCGCGCGCGGCCTACCTGCTCGACCGGCTGATGGGCAGCGTCGGGCTGTCGGGTCGCGCGTTCATCCCGCTGCTGTCGAGCTTCGCCTGCGCCGTGCCCGGCATCATGGCGACGCGAACGATCCCGAACCTGCGCGACCGCATGGCGACGATCATGATCGCGCCGCTGATGACCTGTTCGGCGCGCCTGCCCGTCTATGCGCTCGTGATCGCGGCGTTCATCCCGTCACGGCCGGTCGGCCCGTTCAACCTGCAGGGCCTCGTGCTGTTCACGCTGTACTTCGCCGGCATCGCCGCTGCAATGGCGGTCGCGTTCCTGCTGAAGCGCACGGCGTTGCGCACGGCGTATCACCCGCTGCTGCTCGAGCTGCCCGAGTACCACTGGCCGCACCTCAACAACCTGGCGATCGGGTTGTGGGAACGGGCCAAGGTGTTCCTGCAGCGCGTCGGCACGATCATCCTCGCGTTGATGATCGTACTGTGGTTCCTCAGCAGCTATCCCGCGCCGCCGCCGGGCGCCGAGGGGCCCGCGATCGTGCACAGCTTCGCCGGCATGATCGGCCGCGCCCTCGAGGTCGTGTTCGCGCCGCTCGGTTTCAACTGGCAGATCTCGCTCGCACTGGTGCCGGGCCTCGCTGCACGCGAAGTCGCCGTCGGCGCGCTCGGCACGGTGTACTCGCTCTCGACCGAGGGCGACGTCTCGGCGACGCTCGTGCCGATGATCGCGCACACCTGGAGCCTCGCGACGGCGCTGTCGCTGCTCGCGTGGTACGTGTTCGCGCCGCAGTGCCTGTCCACGCTCGTCGTCGTCAAGCGCGAGACGAATTCGTGGCGCTACCCGCTGATCATGGCCGGCTACCTGTTCGCGCTCGCCTACCTCGCGGCGTGGGCGACGTACCGCGTGGCGAGCGCCCTGCTCGGCTGAGGACGGCCGCATGCTCGAATCACTGTTGATCGGACTGATCGTCGTCGTCGCCGCAGCCTATGCGGTGTGGGCGCTGCTGCCCGTATCGACGCGTCGGAACCTCGCGCTCAAGGGCGCACACGCCCTCGGCGGCCCCGGCGCGCCGGGAGTGGCCGGCAAGGCCGCCGGCCTGCTGCAGAGGATCGCCAGGACGCCGGCCGGCGGTTGCAGCGACTGCCCGGCCGCGACGTTGACGCCGGCCGAGCGAGCGAAGCAACAGCAGCAGAAATGAACGGCGCGCGGCCGCGCCGCGGTCAGGCCGTCATCGCCGCCGTGCCGTGCTTCTCGTCGAAGAACCAGCGTTCGATGCGGCCGCCGATGCGATCGAGCGCGGCGGCGAGTTCCTCGAGCTGGATCAGCGCCCGGCCCACTTCGCGCCGCGCGCAGACCTGCGCCAGCGCCTTCCACGCTTCACCGAGCAATCCCGCCTGCAGGCACGCAATGGCATGCAGGGCATGCGCCTCGAGCGGCTGCAGGCGCCAGCAACCGAGACGATCGGCGGCCTTGCAGGCGGAGGCCATCGGACAGGCCGCCGCGACGAAGCGCTCGAAGGCCGGCTGCACGCTGCGCAATCCGGCGCGTTCGAATGCATCGTCCAAACAGGATGCGTCGAGCGCGTCATGTGCGTCGACGGATGCGCGCCACCGGATCGCCCAGACGATGAACCGCTCCGCGCCCGTGAGATCGCACACCGAGACCTGGCGACAGTCGGCAAGTCGGTACCGGGGGTGTTCGGAGCTTCCGGGATCCGGGCTGTTCATCGGCTCTCCAGGGCGGGTCCGTCATTGCGACCCTCGGAGAGATACTATTGCGAATAGGAACCATTCGCAATTACGTCAATCCCCTACCTGCATGAAGAGTCTGAACTCTCGTCGCTCGCCACCATGTAGAGCATCTTCTCCGACGGCGGCAAGGGCTCCGGATAATCGACCTCGGTGAAGCCGAGACGACGGTAAAGGCGCAATGCGGGTGCATTGCCAGCCATGACGAAGAGTGAGAACGAACGCACACCGAGTTCGGTCCCGCCTCGTGCACGCAATTCCCGGATCAGTCGCTCGCCGAAGCCGCGCCCGCGCACACCCGGTGCGACGGCCAGGCGTGCGAGATGGCAGCGGCCGACCCTGAGGTAGTACTGGCCGAATGCAACGAAGTTGTCCGCGCCGTCGAGCAGCGCCCATGTGGGCAG
>DASSJN010000238.1:0-8344 GCA_035691185.1 Steroidobacteraceae bacterium | reverse complement strand
GTCGAAATACCCGCCGAAGAGCAGCGGCTCGATCGTGAACCAGCCGACGATCATCGACGGGATCGCGAGCAGCACGAGCGGCAGCGTCACGACCCACGGGCTCTCCCGCGGCGGCCCGCCGTGCCCATGACCGTGATCGTCGTCCGGCTCGTGTCCCGCATCCGCGTCGGTGTCGACGTGGGTGCCCTCGTGCACCCCGTGATGAGGCTCCCCGACCCTGGCGAACCGCTCGTGCCCGTGGAACGTCAAGAACAGCAGCCGGAACGAGTAGAACGCGGTCACGAGCACGCCGACGACCACGCAGAAGTACGCGTACCCGGCCCCGGGGATCGTCGATTCGTGCACGGCCTCGATCAGGGCGTCCTTCGAGAAGAAACCGGAGAACCCCGGGAAGCCGATCAGCGCGAGCGTGCCCACGAGCGCGGTCCAGTACGTGATGGGCATGTACTTCCGGAGCCCGCCCATCCGGCGCATGTCCTGCTCGTGGTGCATGGCGATGATGACCGAGCCGGCCGCGAGGAACAGCAGAGCCTTGAAGAACGCGTGCGTCATCAGGTGGAAGATGGCGCCCGCGTAGGCCGACACGCCGAGCGCCACCGTCATGTAGCCGAGCTGCGACAGCGTCGAGTAGGCGATGACGCGCTTGATGTCGTTGTTGACGATGCCGAGAAAGCCCATGAAGAGCGCCGTGGTCGCGCCGATCACGAGCACGAAGCTGAGCGCGGCCTCGGAGAGCTCGAACAGCGGCGACATGCGCGCCACCATGAAGATGCCCGCCGTGACCATCGTGGCGGCGTGGATCAGCGCCGAGATCGGCGTCGGGCCCTCCATCGAGTCCGGCAGCCACACGTGCAGCGGCACCTGCGCCGACTTGCCCATCGCGCCGATGAACAGGCAGATGCCGATTACCGTCGCGGCCTGCCAGGCGTGGCCCGGAACGAGTTCGAACGTGGCGCCGGCGATCGCGTCGGCCTGCGCGAAGATCTCGCCGTAGTGCAGCGACCCGGTCAGGTGCACGATGCCCGCGATGCCGAGCAGGAAGCCGAAGTCGCCGACGCGGTTGACCAGGAAGGCCTTGAGGCTGGCGAAGATCGCCGAAGGGCGGGTGTACCAGAAGCCGATCAGCAGGTAGGAGACGAGGCCCACCGCCTCCCAGCCGAAGAACAGCTGCATCAGGTTGTTCGACATCACGAGCATCAGCATCGAGAACGTGAACAGCGAGATGTAGCTGAAGAAACGGGTGTAACCCGGGTCGTCGTGCATGTAGCCGATCGTGTAGACGTGCACCATCAGCGACACGAACGTCACGACGACCATCATGAGCGCCGAGAGGTTGTCGACCAGGAAGCCGACCTCCATCCGGATGCCGTCGCTGACGAGCCAGGTGTAGACCGGGCCGTCGAACGTGCGCCCGCCGGTGGCCAGGTCGAACGCCACCAGCGTCGACAGCACGAACGAGAGTGCCACGCCGGCGATCGTGATCGAGTGGGCGCCGACGCGGCCCACCCACTTGCCGAACAGGCCCGCGACGATCGAGGCGAGCAGCGGCGCCAGGACGATGGCGAGGAGCGTCCGTTCCACGGCTCAGCCCCTCATCGCGTCGAGGTCTTCGACGTCGATGCTGCGCCGCTCGCGGAACAGCACGACCAGGATGGCCAGGCCGATCGCGGATTCGGCCGCGGCCACCGTCAGGATGAAGAACACGAACACCTGTCCCGCCAGGTCGCCGAGGTGGTGCGAGAAGGCGATGAAGTTGAAGTTCACCGAGAGCAGCATGAGCTCGATGCACATCAGGAGCAGCAGCACGTTCTTGCGGTTCAGGAAGATGCCGGCCACGCTCAGGCTGAAGAGGATGCCCGAGAGCAGCAGCACGTGGGACAGCGGGATCACTGCTTCGCCTCCGCGTCCATCTTGAGGACCCGCACGCGGTCCTTCGCGCGCACGGCCACCTGCTTGTTGATGTCCTGCACCTTCTGGCCCGCCCGCTGCCGCATCGTCAATGTGATGGCCGCGACGATCGCCACCAGCAGGATCACGGCCGCGATCTCGAACGGGTACAGGTACTGCGTATAGAGCAGCTGGCCGAGCTCGAGCGTGTTCGAGTAACCTGCGGGCTTCGGCACCGGCGCGGCCGACATGTCGAGCCCGAGCTGCCTGACGTAGACGACCAGGCCGATCTGCGCCACGACGATCAGCGCGATCAGCGCGCCGAGAGGCGCGTACCGCGTGAACCCCTGGCGCAGCCTGGCCACGTCGACGTCCATCATCATGACCACGAACAGCCACAGCACCATGACCGCCCCCACGTAGACGACGACCAGCGTGACCGCGAGGAACTCCGCTTCCAGCAGCAGCCAGATCACGGCGCTGTTGAGGAAGGCCGCGACGAGGAACAGCGCGCAGTGCACGGGGTTGCGCGCCGTGATGACGCCGAGCGCGGTCAAGATGAGAATCGCGCCGAAGACGTAGAACAGGACGTTGACGAGCATCGTGGGGTCGCCTCGGTCAGCGGTACCGCGCGTCGGCGGCCCTGTCGGCCGCGATCATGGCCTCGTAGCGCTCGCCCAGCGCGAGCAGCTTGTCCTTGGTCATGATGTTCTCGCCGCGGTTTTCCATGTGGTACTCGTGGATGCGCGTCTCCACGATCGCATCGACCGGGCAGGCCTCCTCGCAGAAGCCGCAGTAGATGCATTTGAACAGGTCGATGTCGTAGCGTGTCGTGCGCCGCGTGCCGTCGGCGCCGACGTCGGACTCGATCGTGATCGCGAGCGCCGGGCACACCGCCTCGCAGAGCTTGCAGGCGATGCAGCGCTCCTGGCCGTTCGGGTAACGGCGCAGCGCGTGGATGCCACGGTAGCGCGGCGACTGCGGCGTCTTCTCCTCCGGGTACTGCACCGTGAACTTGGGGGCGAAGAACGCCCGCAGCGTGACCCGCAGGCCCTGCAGCAGTTCCCACAGGAAGAACGTCTTGACGAAGCTGCGCACGTTCTCGCTACCTCACGCAGCCCAGGGGCCGACCTTGTAGACCCACAGCGCCGCCTCGACGCAGATCCAGACCAGCGTCACCGGGATGAACACCTTCCAGCCCAGGCGCATGATCTGGTCATAGCGGTAGCGGGGGAACGTGGCGCGGAACCACAGGAAACAGAACAGGAAGAAGGCCATCTTCAGCACGAGCCAGTGCAGTCCCGGTGCCGCCAGCCAGGCGACCTCGCCGACGACCGGATAGCCCTCGAACGGAGAGAGCCAGCCGCCGAGGAAGAACGTCGCCGAGAGCGCCGCGATCAGGATCATGTTCGCGTACTCGGCGAGGAAGAACAGCGCGAACGCGATGCCCGAGTATTCGACGTGGAAGCCGGCGACGATTTCCGACTCGCCTTCCGCGACGTCGAACGGCGCGCGATTGGTCTCGGCGATGCCCGATATGAAATACACGACCATGAGCGGGAACAGCCAGAGCCAGTACCAGCTGCCCGGCCCGCCCGACTGCGCGGCGACGATCTTGCCGAAGTTGAGCGAACCCGACGCCATGACAACGCCGACCAGCGCGAATCCCATGGCGATCTCGTAGGCGACGATCTGCGCGGCCGAGCGCATCGCGCCGAGGAAGGCGTATTTCGAGTTGGCCGCCCAGCCCGCGAGGATGATGCCGTAGGCGCCGAAGCCGGCGAGCGCGAGGATGTAGAGCACGCCCGCGTCGACGTCCGCGATCGAGAAGCCCGGCCACAGCGACATGACCGCCCAGGCCGCGAACGCCGGCGTCAGCGTGAGCAGCGGCGCGACGATGAACAGGAAGCGGTTGGAGCGCGCGGGCACGACCACTTCCTTGAGCAGCAGCTTGATCACGTCGGCGAACGGCTGCAGCAGGCCGTAAGGGCCGACGCGGTTGGGGCCGATCCGCACCTGCATGTAGCCTATGACCTTGCGCTCGGCGAGCGTGAGATACGCGACGCTCAGGATCACCGTGATCGTGACGGCCAGGATCTGGGCCAGCGTCACGACGGTCGTGCGCAGCCACTCGGGCTGCGCCGTCCACAGCGAGACGATCGTATCCATCATGCGTTAACGCCCTGGGGGGCCGCGACCGCCTGCCCGTCCGCCGTCGCCTGCAGCGGCGCCGAGCGTCGCACGATCGCGTCGACGCGGTAGATGCCGACGTCGCGCGTCACGTCCATCGAGGCGAGCCGCCCCGCCGTGAACGGCGTCGCGACCGCCACGCCGCCCGCGTAGCCGGCGATGTCCCGCTCGAGTTCGTCGCGGATTTCCTCGGAGCTCGTGTACTCGAAGCCGTCGAGGCCCAGCAGGTTGCCGAGCACGCGCAGGATCTTCCACGCAGGCCGCGCCTCTCCCGCAGGACGCGCCGCGCCCGGCGCACTCTGCCAGCGCCCCTCGGCGTTGACCCAGGTGCCGGACGTCTCCGCGAACACGGCGCTCGGCAGGATTACGCTCGCGACCGCGCGGATGTCCTCGCTGGCGTAGGGCGTGATCGCGACGACGCAGTCGGCGCCCCTGAGCGAGGCTTCGGTCGTAGTCGCCGGCGCGAGATCCGCGCTTTCGATGCCGCCGACGAGCACGTACGCCTTCAATCGCGCGCCGAGCATTTCTGCGGCGTTCAGGCCGGGCGTCGACACCGCGCGGCCGCCCGCCGTACGGTGCGGCAGCACGCCCGCGAGCGCGGCACCCACACCGTTGCCGCCCTCCGCCAGGTGTCCGAGCGTCGCGCCGGTGACGGCGGCCAGCGCCTGCGCGAGTGCGCGGATTTCCGCGTAGGCGACGTGGCGCTGCGCGAGTGCACCGAGCAGCACGACCCTGAGGTCGCCCGACCCCAGCGCGGCTGCCACCGCTTCATGTTGTGCGCCGGGCGTGATTCCTTCCAGCGCCGCCGCGACGTTCACCGGCGCCGCCTGCCCCGCGGCGCGCAACGCCGCCGCGAGCACGGCCGCGAGGTGCTGCGCCATGCCGTGGCCGTTGCTGGTGAGCTGGGCCACGACCGGGAACCGCAGTTCGAGCGCAAGTGGATTGATGAAGGCGACCTTCGCGCCGCGCCGCACCGCGCCCTGGCGGATGCGGTGCGCGATCAGCGGCACTTCCTTGCGCACGTTGGAGCCGACCACGAGCACGCCGGCGGCCTGCTCGAGCTCGGCGATCGAGCAGCCGAGCGTCGGGGCCAGCGGATCGTTGACCTGGTCGCGGAAATCGACGCGACGCAGGCGGTGGTCGACGTTGTGAGTGCCGAGGCCGCGCGCGATCTTCGCCGTGAGCGCGAGCTCCTCCAGCGTGCTGATCGGCGAGGCCAGGAACCCGACCTGGCCCGGGCCCGCACCGCGGACGGCCTGCTGCAGGCCGTTCGCGGCCGCCTCGAGCGCGGTCTCCCAGTCCACCTCGCGCCACGTGCCCTCCTGCTTCAGCAGCGGCTTCGTCGCACGGTCCGGCGCGTAGAACCCCTCGTAACTGAAGCGATCCCGGTCGGCGATCCAGGTCTCGTTGATTGCCTCGTTCGCGCGCGGCACTACGCGCATGAGCCGGCCCCGCAGCACGTGCCCGTGCAGGTTCGTGCCGACGCAGTCGTGTGGCGATACGAGCGGTGCCTGCGTCATCTCCCAGGCGCGCGCACGGTAGCGATACGGCTTGTTGTTGAGCGCTCCGACCGGGCAGAGGTCGATGATGTTGGCCGAGAGTTCGTGCTCGATGTTCTGCTCGATGAAGGTCGAGATCATCGTCATCTCGCCGCGGCCGATCGTGCCGAGCGCCGGCGCCCCGGCGATCTCCTGGCCGAAGCGCACGCAGCGCGTGCAGTGGATGCAGCGCGTCATGTCGGTCGAGACGAGCGGACCGAGGTTCTGGTCCTTGAAGACGCGCTTGCGCTCGGCGTAGCGCGAAACGTCGCGGCCGAAGCCCATGGCGAGGTCCTGCAGCTCGCACTCGCCGCCCTGGTCGCAGATCGGGCAGTCGAGCGGGTGGTTGATGAGCAGGAACTCCATCGTCGCCTTCTGCGCCGAGATGGCCCTGGGCGACCGGGTGAACACCTTCATGCCCTCGGCGACCGGCGTCGCGCAGGCGGGCATCGGCTTCGGCGCCTTCTCGACTTCCACCAGGCACATGCGGCAGTTGGCCGCGATGCTGAGCTTGTCGTGGTAGCAGAAACGCGGGACGTAGACGCCGTTCGCATCCGTCGCCTGGATGATCATGGCGTTCTTGCGGGCCTTGACCGGCACGCCGTCGACTTCGATGTTGACCAGCTCTTCGCTCATGGTGCTCTTCGGCTCAGGCCGCGGTCTTCCGCGCCTCGACGATGCCGTGGCCGTGCTCGACGTAGTGCTCGAACTCGTGCCGGAAATGACGGATGAAGCTCTGCACCGGCCACGCGGCGGCGTCGCCGAGCGCGCAGATGGTGTGGCCCTCGATCTTGTTGGCGACGTCCACCAGCATGTCGACGTCGGCCTGCTTCCCCTGCCCCGCGAGGATGCGCCTCAGCGTGCGGTTGAGCCAGCCGGTGCCTTCGCGGCACGGCGTGCACTGGCCGCAGGACTCCATGTAGTAGAAGCGCGAGAGACGCTCGAGCACCTTGACCATGCAGGTGGTCTCGTCCATGACGATGACCGCGGCCGAGCCGAGCGACGAGCCCGCCTTCCTGAGCGAGTCGTAGTCCATTGTGGCCGCCATGATCTTGTCGGCCGGCAGCACCGGCACGGAAGAGCCGCCGGGGATCACGGCCTTGAGCTTGCGGCCGCCGCGCATGCCGCCCGCGATCTCCAGCAGTTCCGGGAACGGGATGCCGAGCGGCAACTCGAAATTGCCCGGCTTCTCGACGTGCCCCGTGACCGAGAAGATCACCGTGCCGCCCGAGTTCGGCGGGCCGAGGCCCGCGAACCAGTCCGGGCCCTTGCGCAGGATCGTCGGCACCGACGCAAAGCTCTGCGCGTTGTTGATCGTCGTGGGCTTGCCGTAGAGCCCGAAATTCGCCGGGAACGGTGGCTTGAAGCGTGGCCGGCCCTGCTTGCCTTCGAGCGACTCGAGCAGCGCGGTTTCCTCGCCGCAGATGTACGCGCCCGCGCCCATGAACGTGTACAGGTCGAAATCGATGCCTGAGCCCTGGATGTCCTTGCCGAGCAGGCCCGCCGCGTACGCTTCCTCGAGTGCCGCCTCGAACCGCGGGAACGGCTCCGCCATGAACTCGCCGCGGATGTAGTTGTAGCCCACGGTCGAGTTCGTCGCGTAGCCGCCGATCGCCATGCCCTCGATCAGCGCGTGAGGGTTGTAGCGCAGGATGTCGCGGTCGTGGCAGGTGCCGGGCTCCGACTCGTCGGAGTTGCAGACCATGTACTTCTGGACGGGCGAGTTGCGCGGCATGAACGACCACTTGAGGCCGGTCGGGAAGCCCGCGCCGCCACGGCCGCGCAGGCCCGAGGACTTCACGACCTCGATGACCTGCTCACGCGGCGGCTTGTCCGCGAGGATCTTCTTCCAGGCCTCGTAGCCGCCGATCTTCAGGTACGTCTCGAGCTCCCACGAGCGCTCGTACTTGAGCGGCTCGAAGCAGACGAGGTTCATGCGATCGGTCCAGTCGGCCACGCCGGGCTCCTGCGCGAAAGGGATGCGGTTGCTTACTTGTGGTCGTCGAGAATCCGGTCGACCTTCTCGGGCGTCAGGTTCTCGAAATACACGTGGTTCACCATCATCATCGGCGCGCCGTTGCAGGCCGCGAGGCACTCCTCCTCCTGCTTGAGGTAGAAGCGGCCGTCGGGCGTGCTCTCGCCGACCTTGATGCCGAGGCGACGCTGGATGTGCTCGAGGATCGACTCGCCGCCGCAGAGCATGCAGGAAATGTTCGTGCACACCGAGATGTGGTGGCGCCCCGTGGGCCTCGTCTCGAACATCGAGTAGAACGTCGCGGCCTCGTACACCTGGATCGGCGGGAGGCCGAGGTACCGGGCGACGGCATCCATCGACTCGGTCGGCAGGTGCCCCTTCTCGTGCATGACGGCGTGCAGCGCGGCGATCACGGCCGAACGCCTGCGGTCCGGCGGGAACTTCGCGAGCCAGTGGTCGATCTCCTCGCGCACGTGCGCGGAGAGCGCCTCGCCCGTGTCGTGAGGGGTGTGGGCTTCGCTCATCGGTCGATCTCTCCGAACACGATGTCCAGGGTGCCGATCACCGCGACCACGTCGGCCAGCATGTGGCCGGCGACCATCTCGTCCATGGCGGCCAGGTGCGGGAAGCCCGGCGCGCGGCACTTGACGCGGTAGGGCTTGTTGGCGCCGTCGGAGACCAGCCACACGCCGAACTCGCCCTTGGGGGCCTCGACCGCCGCGTAGGCCTCGCCGGGCGGGACGGTGTAGCCCTC
>DASSJN010000237.1:0-15256 GCA_035691185.1 Steroidobacteraceae bacterium | reverse complement strand
GACACGAACCGCCGGCCTCAGGCCGGCGGCGCGTGCCGCTCAGCCGCCGCTGCTCGGCGTGAGCTTCACCTGCACCATCTCCTCGCCGTCCGGGTCGGTCACGTGCACGGCGCACGCGATGCACGGGTCGAAGCTGTGGATCGTGCGCAGGATCTCGATCGGCTGGTTCGGATCCGCCATCTTGTGACCCTGCAGCGCGGCCTCGTACGCGCCCGGCTTGCCCTCGGCGTCGCGCGGCCCGGCGTTCCAGGTCGTCGGCACCACCGCCTGGTAATTGGCGATCTTGGCGTCCTCGATCACGATGTAGTGGGCCAGTCCGCCCCGCGGGGCTTCCATGAAGCCGGCGCCCTTCGCGCTCTTCGGCCAGTTCTTCGGTTCCCACTTCGATTCGTCGAACGTGTCGGTGTCACCGGCCTTGATGTTCGCGATCAGCTGGTCGTACCAGGACTGCATGTTGTCGGCGACGATCTTGGTCTCGAGCGTGCGCGCGGCGGTGCGGCCCAGCGTCGAGAACAGCGCCTGCACCGGCACCTCGAGCTTCGACAGGGTCATGTCGACGAGCGCCTTCGCCTGCTCGTTGCCCGTCGCGTACAGCATCAGCACGCGGGCGAGCGGGCCGACTTCCATCGAGTTGCCCTTCCAGCGCGGCGACTTGAGCCAGCTGTAGCTCTTGTCGATGTCGAGCTGCGTGTACGGCGGGCGCGGGCCGTCGTAGTTGAACTTCGTCTCGCCTTCCCACGGGTGCAGGCCCTTGTCCTTGCCGCCCGAGTAGTCGTACCACGAGTGCGCCACGTACTCCTGCACCTGGCCCGGGTCCTTGAGGTCGACCTCGTGGACCGTCGACAGGTCGCGATTCAGGATCGCGCCGCGCGGGAACAGGAACGACTTCGTGTCGGTCAGGCTGCCGCCCTGCATCGGCAGGTCCCCGAAGCACAGGAAGTTGCCGAGCCCCTCGCCCTGCGCGCCCCAGTCCTTGTAGAAGGAGGCGATCGCGAGCGTGTCCGGCACGTACACCTGGTCGGTGAACGTGCGCATCCTGTTGATGACGTCCTGCACCTGCGACAGCCGCTTCTGGTTGATCGCGGAGTCGGAGTTCAGGTCGATCGCCGCCGGCGTGCCGCCCACGACGAAGTTCGGGTGCGGGTTCCTGCCGCCGAAGATCGTGTGCAGCTGGACGACGTCGCGCTGCCAGGCCAGCGCGTCGAGGTAGTGCGCCACGGCCATCAGGTTGGCCTCCGGCGGCAGCTTGTACGCCGGGTGACCCCAGTACGCCTTGTTGAAGATGCCGAGCTGGCCCTGCTCGACGAAGGTCTTCACCTTCCTCTGCACGTCGGCGAAGTAGCCCGGCGAGGAGTTCGGGTAGTTCGACAGACTCTGCGCCAGCGTCGAGGTGGCCGCCGGGTCCGCGCTGAGCGCCGACACGATGTCCACCCAGTCGAGGGCGTGCAGGTGGTAGAAGTGCATCACGTGGTCGTGGACGTACTGCGCGCCGATCATCAGGTTGCGGATCAGTTGCGCGTTCTTCGGCACCTCGATCTGCAGCGCGTCCTCGACGGAGCGGATCGAGGCCATCGCGTGCACGAGCGTGCACACGCCGCAGATGCGCTGGGTGAAGGCCCAGGCATCGCGCGGATCGCGCCCCTGCAGGATGATCTCGATGCCGCGCACCATCGTGCCGGACGAGTAGGCCTGGGCGATCGTATCGCCGTCCATCTGCGCTTCGATGCGCAGGTGACCCTCGATACGGGTGATCGGATCAACAACGACTCGCTCGGTCATCGATTATTCTCCGGTTGTCTCTCGAGCCATGCCCGTCAGGCCAGGTTGGCCGCGACGAGCTCCACCAGGCTCTCGATCGGTTTCTGCCAATTCGCATTCTGTGCGCCAGCGATGAACGTCATGCGGCAGTGGCCGCACGCCGTGACGACCGAGCCCGCGCCCGTGGCGTCAGCTTCCTTCATCTTGATGTGGAACGCGCCTGCCCGCAGCTTGTTGGCGCGCTCGTTCAGCACGACGCCGCCGCCGCCGCCGCAGCAGTAGTTGGTCTTGGCGTGCGACTCCATTTCGCGGATCTCGACGCCGATGGCCTTCAGTGCGTTGCGCGGTTCGTCGAAGACGCCGCTCCAGCGGCCGACCTTGCACGGGTCGTGGTACGTCACGCTCTTGCCGGCCGGCAGCGGCTTGACCTTGAGGCGCCCCGCCTCGATCTCGCGGCCGAGGAACTCCGAGATCGCCATGACCTCGAACGGCAGTTCGGTGCCGACGACGTTGGCGGCATCCCAGCGCAGCGCGGCGAAGCCGTGGCCGCACTCGGGCACCAGGAGCGTCCTGGCGCCCGCGGAGATCGTCTCGGCGACGATCTTGCGCAGGACGGCGGCCTTGGCGCGCTCGTCGCCGGACGTCCAGTCGAACACGGCGGCGTCGCCGGCGTTGGTGCGGATCGTCCAGTCCAGCCCGAGCCGGTTCATGATCTGCGCGGTGGCGCCGATCGCGCCCCTGAACAACATCGCGTCCATCGCGCTCATCAGCACGACCACGCTGGCCTTGGGCTTGTCGAGCGGAACCACGATCCCCTGGGCCTGCAGGTCCGCGGCGACCTGGCGGTAGTCCTCGGGACCGATGCCCATCAGCGTGCCGTTCTCGAGCACCTCCTTCGCGAGCGCCTTGTTCTCGGCGGGTTGCATGCCGGCCGCGGCGATCGCCTCGCGCATCACGCCGATCATCGGCGAGATGTAGATGCCCATCGGGCAGATCATGTCGCAGCGGCCACACTGCGTGCATGCGTCGTAGACCAGCTTCTGCCACTCGTCGAGATCCGCGGGCGTGATGTCGCGCAGCACGAGCTTGCGCAGCCAGCCCATCGGGGCGAGTTCGCGACGATAGAAACGGCGCAGCGGTTCGACCTTGTAGATCGGCGTGTACTTGCCTTCGCCGGTCGCCTCGTAGAAATGGCATACCTCCGCGCACATGCCGCAGTGCAGGCAGGTCTCGAGGTACGTCGCCATGTTCGCGTCGATGCGCCGGCGGAAGACGTCCTTGACGCGCTCGATGCGCTCGGCCGCCGGCAGTTCCGTGGTCTTGACGGTCGCGCCACGGTCGCGCAGCTCCTCGCGGAGCCTCTGGATCTCGGTTGCGACGGCGCTCATGCTTTGACTCCCTTGCGTTCCATGGCCACGCCTACCTGGTAGCGGCTCGGGAACGTGTAGAACATGTGCATCAGCTTGCTGAACGGGAACCACACGAGCAGCACTTCGATGCTGAGGATGTGCAGGGCGAGCATCGTCTCGTAGCGGACCGCCCCGATCTCGACGTGCGAGTAGCTCAGGAAGCCCGTCACGAGCGGGATGATCACGAGGAACACGCTGATCCAGTCGTCGAGCGTCGAGATCTGCCGCATCACGGGGTGGATGGCCCGGCGGATCAGCAGCGCGATCAGGATCGCGAGCGTGAAGCCGCCGATGACCAGCACGACGATGTTCGGCAGGGTCGGCCAGCCGAAGCCAAGGAACTGCTTGAAGAACGGCACGTGCGGGCCGAACAGCAGCAGCGTCGCGAAGAACCCCAGGTGCCAGGCGTAGCCCGACAGGTGCTGGAACTGGATGTTCTTCTCGAGCTCGTGCGGCGGGATCGAGCGCATGATCATCGCGCGCACGCCGGCCTTCGCGTAGGCCGTGCCCTTCGGCTTCGACAGGTCACGGTTGCGCGCGAGCAGGAACGAGCCCACCAGCCGCCACACCACGCCGACCAGGAAGATCACGAGGGCCCACTGCATGCCGGGCCCACGGGCGAATTCGAGCAACGTCATACCTTTGCCTCCTGGCGCGCCTTGGCCTGCCGGCTGCGCGTGACGGCGACCGACGCGAGGCCGATCGCTGCGCCCGCGGCCGCGGCCACGCCGAGCGTCTTCCAGCCGCCCCACTGGCCCTGCGACAGCGGCTTGTAGAAGCCGCCCCAGTCCCAGAACCCGGGCTCGGAGCAACCGAGGCAGCCGTGGCCGCCTTCGACCGGCCAGCCCGTGCCGCCGTTCCACTTGATCGTGGCGCAGGCGTTGTAGGTGACCGGGCCCTTGCAGCCGACCTTGAACAGGCACCAGCCCTTCTTCGCGCCTTCGTCGTCGAAGGTCTCCGCGAACTGGCCGCGCTCGTAGAACGGGCGGCGATAGCAGCGATCGTGGATGTTCTGGCCGTAGAACGCCTTCGGCCGGCCGAGGTGGTCGAGCTCCGGGAGCTGGCCGAACGTCAGGTACTGCGCCAGCACGCCGGTGATCGCGTTCGGGAGCGGCGGGCAGCCCGGCACGTTGATGACGGGCTTGTCGATGCCGGCTTCCTTGAGCACTTCCGTGACCGACTTGGCGCCGGTTGGGTTCGGCTGCGCCGCCGGGATACCGCCGAACGACGAGCACGTGCCGACGCAGACGATCGCCGCCGCGCCCTTGGCAGCCTCGACGAACACGTCGTAATTGCTCTTGCCGCCGATGCAGGAGAAGGCCTTGTCCTTGGTCGGGATCGAGCCGTCGACGGCCAGCAGGTACTTGCCGTCGTTCAGCTTCATCGCCTCGGCGAGCGCTTCCTCGGCCTGGTGGCCGGCCGCCGCCATGATCGTTTCCTGGTAATCGAGCGAGATCGTGTCGAAGATCAGGCCCTCGAGCGACGGCGCGTGCGAGCGCGTCAGCGACTCGGTGCAGCCCGTGCATTCCTGGAACGGAAGCCAGATCACGGACGGCCGCCTGGCGTTCTCGAGCGCCGCCGCGACCTTCGGGATCATCGCCGGGGGCAACGCCATCAGCGACGTCGTGGCCGCCACGAATTTCATGAAGCCACGCCGCGAGACGCCTTTCGCCGCCAGGACTTCACCCAGGGTTTGTTCTTTGCGCATTGCCCACGAACCTCTTCGTTGGAGTGATCGTCAGCGGCGGAATGCGGCCGGCCCGCAACGGGTCAGTCGGACTCCCCGCTGAGCTTCCGAGTCAGGAGATCAAGACCGACACGCACGTCGGTTTCCTGCGCGAGCAGGATTTCCGGCATGCGCGTGACTTCGATGAAACGGCCCACGATTTCGTTGGCCGCGTTGAAATGCGTGATGCGCCAGACGCCGCTGAACTGCGTCTCGTAGATCTGGCTGGGCCCCATCGACTCGAGCACGGCCCTCACTTCGCCCGTGCCGAGCGCGCCGTCGATCTTCTCGAACTCGCCCGGGGCGAGCGGAATCGAGCCCATGTCGATCACGGTCGGCTCGCCGGTTTCGAGCAGGCGCTCGAGCGCGTGGCGCACCTCGTGCAGCAACGGCAGGACGTTCAGCGTGAAGGCGTCGATGTCGTCGGGGGAGACCGGCTCGACCTTCACCCCGATCGATCGAAGGCTGTCGTTGGCGTCGCCGGTGCTCATGCCGCAGCCCTCGCGGTCGGTTCCGCGTCCCAGCGGCGCACGCAGTCGACCGCGCGCTGCGCGGCCTCATCGAGTGCCGCGGCCACGGGCGGTGAGCACGTTTCGCTCCAGTCGACGAACTCGGGCTGGATGCCGATCAGCACGCGCTGCCGCGGGAAGCAGCCCGACAGGCGCGCCATGTCCATGAGATCGCAGAGCCCGACTTCGTGCACGCTGCGTCGCGGGCGGCCGAGGAACTCGTCCATCGCGGGGCCCTCGAACGCAGCAACGGTGCCCGCGGGCGCGCCGAGCTGCGCGGCGTCGAGCACGACCAGCCGCCGATAGGCCTCGAGCGTCGGCAGCAGCGTGAAGCACAGCGTGCCGGCGTCGATCAGCTCCACATCGGTGGCATCGCCGAGCAGCGTGCGGACGCGTTCGAGAGCATGGACGCCCGCACCCTCGTCACCTAACAGGGTGTTGCCGATGCCGAGGATCAAAGTGCTTTTCAAGGAGCCCCCGCCAGGCGTATTACGTGTGCTGACCGCACGAGTGCGGGCGTCCGGGCTCCGCCGGGCGCGCCACTTTATAGAGCGTGGGGCGGCGAAGCCGCACTCAGGGCATTTACCTATTTTTATAGGCGTGCGGCGTCTGCGAGCCTGCCGCACGCGGTACGATCGAAAACCGCAGGAGTGACTTACAAAATGTGCCTTGCCGTACCGATGAGGATCAAGCACATCGATGGCTACGCCGCGACCTGCGAGGCGAAGGGCATCGAGCGCGAAGTCAGCCTGTTCATGCTCCAGGGCGAGCCGCTCGAGGTGGGCGACCACGTGCTCATCCACGTCGGCTACGCCATACAGAAGGTGAGCGAGGAGGAAGCCCGCTCGACCTGGGACCTGTTCGACGAGATCCTCGGGCATGCATGAACTCGCCGTCTGCCAGGCGCTGATCGACCAGGTCGAACGCGTCTCGCGGCAGCACGGCCGGCGGCGCGTGCTGTCCGTCACCGTCTCTGTCGGAGTGCTGTCGGGCGTGGAAGGCAAGCTGCTCGAGCACGCCTTTCCGCTGGCGGCTGCCGGGACGGTGGCGGAGGAGGCGACGCTCGTGGTCGAATCCGTTCCAGTGACGGTGCGTTGCCGGACGTGCCGCGCCGAAACCGAGGCGGCGCCGAACCGCCTGGTCTGCGGGGCCTGCCGGGACTGGCAGGTCGACGTCATCGCCGGCGAGGAGATGTTGCTGCAGCGCATCGAGATCGAAGTCGAGACGGTCGCCGAGGCCGTGTAAGAGGAAACGACGATGTGTCGCGATTGCGGTTGTTCACTCGGACCCTCGGCCGCCCGGGCGCCGTTTGCGGCGCAGCCGGCGGGGCCAAAGGCGTCCCACGGACACGTCGAATCGATCGAGGTCATCACCGCGATCCTCGACGCCAACGACCGGGTGGCAGCCCACAACCGCGCGCATTTCGACGCGCACGGCGTGCTGGCGGTCAACCTGATGTCGTCGCCCGGGTCGGGCAAGACCTCGCTGCTCGAGGCGACAATCCGGGCGCTGCAGGGTGAACTGAAGCTCGGGGTGATCGAGGGCGACCTCGCGACCGAGAACGACGCCGCGCGGATCCGCGCCTGCGGGGTGCCCGCCGTCCAGATCACGACCGGCAACGCCTGTCACCTGGACGCCCAGATGGTCCACGACGCGCTGCACGAACTGCCCCTGGGCGGCCTCGACGTGCTGTTCGTGGAGAACGTCGGCAACCTGGTCTGCCCGGCCAGCTTCGACCTGGGCGCACACCGCAACGTGACGCTGCTGTCCGTGACCGAGGGCGACGACAAGCCGGCCAAGTACCCGGTCATGTTCCGTGCCGGCGACCTCACCCTGATCAGCAAGGTCGACCTGTTGCCGCACCTGGAGGACTTCAGCGTCGAGCGGGCGCGCCAGTCGCTGCGCCAGGTCGGTTTCGCCGGCGGCATCCTGGAGCTGAGCAGGCGCGGCGGCGAAGGTTTCGCCGCCTGGCTCGGCTGGCTGCGCAGCGAGCTCGCTTCGCGCCGCGCCGCGGCCGCCTGAACACGAGCGGGGGGAACGACCATGACCACCGGAGCCGAGTGGCTCGAGCGCATCCGCGCGTTGCCGCTGCCGCCATCCATCAAGGTGATGAATGTCTGCGGCGGCCACGAGCGGTCCATCACCTCCGCAGGCCTGCGCAAGGCCATCCCGTCGAACATCGAACTCGTGCCGGGGCCGGGCTGCCCGGTCTGCATCTGCCCCGAGGAGGACATCTACGAGGCGATCCAGCTCGCGCTGCACGAGAAGGTCATCCTCGTGGCGTACGGCGACATGCTGCGCGTGCCGGTCAATGCGCCGAAGAGCGAGCCGCGCTCGCTGGAGCAGGCCAAGGCGAGCGGCGCCGACGTGCGGCCCATCGCGAGCCCGCTCGAGGCCGCCAGGATCGCGACGGAAAACCCGGATCGCCAGGTGGTGTTCCTCGCCGCCGGGTTCGAGACCACGACCGCGCCGGCGGCGGCGCTGCTGGCACAGGGCGCACCCGACAACCTGCTGTTCCTGATGTCCGGTCGGCTGACCTGGCCTGCCGTCGCGCTGCTGCTGGATTCGGGCGAGCCGGGGTTCGAAGCGCTGATCGCGCCGGGCCACGTGTCCACGGTCATGGGGCCCGAGGAATGGGAGTTCGTGCCGCGCAAGCACAATATTCCCACGGCGGTGGCCGGTTTTACGCCCGACTCATTGCTCGCCGCGCTGTACTCGGTGCTGCGCCAGAAACTCGAAGGCAAGTGCTTTCTCGACAACTGCTATCCGCAGGTCGTGCGCCCGGGCGGTAACCGGGTCGCACAGCGCTTCATCCACGAGACCATGGACGTGGTCGACGCGAACTGGCGCGGCATCGGCTCGATCCCCAAGTCGGGTTACGCGATCAAGGCGCACCTGGCCTCGCACGACTCGCGCCAGCGGCTGCCTTCGTACACCGAGATGTCGCGCAAGCGCGCCGGTGAAATGCCGCCGGGCTGCGACTGCGCACGCGTCGTGCTCGGCAGGATCTATCCCAACGAGTGCCGGCTGTACGGGCTGGCCTGCACGCCGCGCCATCCGATCGGGCCCTGCATGGTCTCGGACGAGGGCGCCTGCCGGATCTGGTGGGCCGACGGCGTGCGCGAGAACGTTTGGCAGGGTCGCAAGGCTTCGGGTGCCGAAGCCTGACCCGACTGGTCGCCGCGAGGTTCGTTCCGTGATCGATCCGGCCCCGGCCGAGATTGCGCGCCGGCTGCTGTTGAGCGGCCGCGTGCAAGGTGTCGGGTTCCGCCCGTTCGTGTACCGGCTCGCCCACGAGCTGGCGCTCGACGGTCACGTGCGCAACCTGCGGGGCGACGTGGAGGTCGTGCTGCGCGGCACTCCGTCGCAGCTCGAGCGCTTCGAGCGCGAAGTCGTCACGCGCGCGCCGCCGCTCGCGCGCCCGAAGGTGACTGAGTCGAAACCGCACGCGGGACGCGTCGAGCGCGGCTTCCTCATCGCGTCGAGCTCGACGGCGCTGGAGCCGCAGGTCTCGGTCCCGCCCGATTTCTTCTGCTGCCCCGACTGCCTCGCCGAACTGGCGAATCCGGCCGACCGGCGGCATCGTTATGCGTTCATCAACTGCACGCAGTGCGGCCCGCGCTACACGCTGATCGAGGCGCTGCCGTACGACCGGCCGAACACGACCATGCGGGGATTCGAACTGTGTCCCGCGTGTCGCACCGAATACGAGAACCCGCTCGATCGTCGTTTTCACGCGGAGCCCGTCGCGTGCCCACTCTGCGGGCCGCACCTGCGGTTCGTGTCCCGCGAGGACGGTGTCGCCGCAACGACCGGCGACGCGGCGGCCATCGCGGCCGCGGTCGACGTGCTGCGTCGAGGCGAAGTGCTCGCAGTCAAGGGCATCGGCGGCTACCACCTGCTCTGCGATGCACGCAGCGAGACCGCCGTCGCGCGGTTGCGCGAACGCAAGTGTCGCCCCGACAAGCCCCTCGCCGTGATGTTCCCGTGGGGCGGGGACGACGGGCTGGCCACGATCGAGGCGGCATTCACGCTCGAGCCGGCGGCGCGCGAGGCGGTGCTCGACCCGAGCCGGCCGATCGTCCTGTTGTGCACCGAGGACGGTGCCGGGCTCGCCGCGGGCATCGCGCCGGGGCTGCGCGAGGTCGGCGTGTTCCTGCCGTACAGCCCGCTGCACCAGTTGCTGCTCGAGGCGTTCGGCGGCCCCGTGGTCGCAACGTCCGGCAACGTCAGCGGCGAACCCGTGCTCACCGACGCGGGCGAGGCGGCCGCTCGGCTCGCGCGGGTGGCCGACGCGTTCCTGCACCATGACCGGCCCATCGTGCGCCCGGCCGACGACTCGGTCGTGCGCGTGATCGCCGGGCGCGCCCGCCCGATCCGGCTCGGCCGTGGCATCGCGCCGCTCGAACTCGAACTGCCGCGAACGCTCGACCGGCCCGTGCTCGCCGCGGGCGCGCACCTGAAGAACACCATCGCGCTGGCCTGGGACCGGCGCGTGGTCGTCTCGCCACACATCGGCGACATGGGCACGCTGCGCAGCGAGCAGGTGTTCGCGCAGGTCGCCGCCGACCTGCAGCGGCTCTACGACGTGCAGGCGCAGGCGGTGCTCTGCGACGCGCACCCCGACTACGCGACTTCCCGCTGGGCGCGCGCAAGCGGCCTGCCGGTGCACGCGGTGCTGCATCACCACGCCCACGCCTCGGCGCTCGTGCAGGAGCACGGCGCCCACGAGCAGCGCGCCATCGTGTTTGCGTGGGACGGCGTCGGCCTCGGCGGCGACGGCACGCTCTGGGGCGGGGAGACGTTCGTCGGGCAGCCGGGCCGCTGGGAACGCCATGCGAGCCTGCGGCCCTTCCACCTGCCGGGCGGCGACCGCGCCGGACGTGAGCCGTGGCGCAGCGCCGCCGCGGTGTGCTGGGAAATGGGCGTCGACTGCCCGGTGCCCGTGCCGGATGCGATCGTCCGCAGCGCCTGGGAACGACGGCTGAACGCGCCGCAGTCGTCGGCTGCGGGGCGCGTGTTCGACGCCGCGGCCGCGCTGATTCTCGGCGTCGGCGAGACCAGTTTCGAAGGTCAGGGCCCCATGTGGCTCGAGGCGGTCGCACGCCCGGTCGCGACGCACCCTCGCCTGGGACTCGCGCCGGACGCGGCCGGGTTGCTGCGCATCGATTGGGCGCCCCTGGTCGCATGGCTGCTGCAGCACGCAGAGGTCGGCGCCGCCGAGCGCGCGGGGGCCGTGCACGCGGCATTGGCCGACGCCATCGTCGCCGTGGCCGAGCGTCTGTACGCGACGCACCGGGTCGCGACCGTAGGCCTCACCGGCGGCGTGTTCCAGAACCGGCTGCTCACCGAAGCGGCCGCCGCGGCGCTCGGTCAACGCGGGTTCCGCGTACTGCTGCCCGTACAACTCCCGGCCAACGACGGCGGTCTGAGTTACGGCCAGGTCGCCGACTTCGCGGGTCGAAACGTCTAGACTGGCCGACCTCATCATGCTCTGGTTCGAACGTCCACTGCTCGCCGTCCTGCGCCACGAATACCAGGCGTCGATGCGCTTTACCGAGGACGACGGTGCGGAGGTCATGCCGGCGGCGCCGGAGTTCCCATGCCAGCTCTACGTGCACGTGCCCTTCTGCGAAGTGCTGTGCCCGTTCTGCTCGTTCCACCGCGTCCGCTACAACGAAGCGAAGACACACCGCTACTTCGACGCGCTGCGGCGCGAGATCCAGCTCTATCACGACAAGGGGTTCCGCTTCTCCGACGTCTACGTCGGCGGTGGCACGCCCACCGTCAATGCGGACGAACTGATCGCGACGCTGGACCTGCTGCGTTTGCTCTCGCCCGTGCGTGCCGTCTCGATCGAGACCAACCCGAACCACCTCGTTCGCGAGACGCTCGTGCGTTACCGCGACGCCGGCGTCACGCGGCTGTCGGTCGGCGTGCAGAGCTTCGACGACGGCCTGCTCGCCGGCATGGAGCGGCTCGAGAAGTACGGCAGCGGCGAGCTGATTCGGGAGCGGCTCGCGGCAGTGCAGGGCCTGTTCCCGACGCTGAACGTCGACATGATCTTCAACCTGCCGGGGCAGACACTGGCGTTGCTCGAGCACGACCTCGACGTCCTGAGCGGCCTCGGCGTCGACCAGATTTCGTTCTATCCGTTGATGACCGCGCCGACCGCGCGGCACAAGATGGAAAAGAGCATGGGCCGCAACGACCCGTCGCTGCGCCACCCCATGTACGAGCGCATCCTGCAGCGCCTGCTCGACGCCGAATACCACGCCGCTTCCGCCTGGTGCTTCTCGCGCAACCAGGGCATGTTCGACGAGTACATCATCGACCAGGCGGACTACGTGGGCGTCGGCAGCGGCGCGTTCAGCTACGTGGGCAGCGCGTATTACTCGACGACGTTCTCGCTGAACCACTATTGCCGCCGGATCGAGGGCGGGCAGAGCGGCATCACGCAGCGACGACCGGTGGGACGCAAGGACCGCATGCGCTACGACTACCTCGTCCGCCTGTTCGGCGGCGAGCTCAAGCGCGACTACATCGAACGGCGCTACGGCACCGCGTTCTGGCTGTACATGGCACCGGAGCTGCTCGCGATGCGCGCGATCGGCGCCACGCGCCACGACGCCGACGCGATCCGCCTGACGCATCGCGGCATGTACTGCTGGGTGCTCATGATGGCCGAGTTCTTCAACTCGGTGAACCACGTGCGCGAGCAGATGCGCGAGCACATCCGCGCCGAGCTCGAGGCGTGGAACGAGGAAGCGAAGATCCCGGTCGCGATGATCGGCCGCGTGCCGGCGCCGCACGAGACCGCAGCAGGAAGCGCAGCAGGAAGTTAGACATGCAGGACACCCACGTCTCGCTCGCGCACGGCAACGGCGGGCGCTACATGCGCGAGCTGATCCAGGAGATCTTCGCGCGCCATCTCGCCAACCCGCTGCTCGACACCGACACGGACGCGGCCGTGCTGCCGTGGAACGCCGCGGACGGCCAACTCGCGTTCACGACCGACAGCTTCACGGTGCAGCCGATCGAGTTCCCGGGCGGCAACATCGGATCACTCGCGGTGCACGGCACGACCAACGACCTCGCGGTCGCCGGCGCAGTGCCGAAGTACCTGAGCCTGGGCGTGCTGCTCGAGGAGGGCTTCGAGTTCGCGGTGCTCGAGCGCATCGTCGCCAGCATCGCGGCCGCGGCGACGGAGATCGGGGTCGTCGTTGCGGCGGGCGACACCAAGGTGGTGCGGCGCGGCGAAGGCGGCGGCATCTATCTCAACACGAGCGGCATCGGCGTGCGCAACCCGAAGCTCAGGCTCGGCGTGCGCGAAATTCGCGCAGGCGATGCGATTCTCGTGAGCGGTCCCGTCGGCGATCACGGCATTGCGGTCATGCTCGCACGCGAGCAGTTCGGCCTCCGCGGCGACCTGCAGTCGGATGCCGCGAGCGTGCTGCCGATCACGCTCGCACTGGCGCAGTTCCCCGGGCTGCGTTTCATGCGCGATCCGACCCGCGGCGGTCTTGCGACCGTCGCCCACGAACTCGTGCACGGCAGCGGGCTCGGCGTCTGGCTCGACGAGGCGCGGGTGCCCGTGCGCGACTCGGTTCGCTCGGTCTGCGAGATGCTCGGTTACGACCCGTATTTCCTGGCCTGCGAAGGCCGCGTCGTCGCCGTCGTGGCCGCCGACCAGGCGGAATCCGCACTCGCGGCCGTGCGCGCACTGCCCTCGGGGTGCGGCGCGGCGATCATCGGCACGGTGCGCGAACAACCGTCGCGCGTCGTGCTGCGCACCCCGCTCGGGGGCGAGCGCGTGATCGAGGAGCTCGAGGATGATCCGCTGCCGCGCATCTGCTGATGCAAGAAAGAAAGTGTCTAGTGTGCAGTGTCTAGCGGTTAGTCGGAAGCCGACTTCGTCGGCGTGCGGCGTAGCCGCGTCCGACCAGACACCAGACACTGACCAGATACACCCGTTCGCGCTTCGCATCGAGTGCCGCGATCATTCCCCATCGACACGACTACGGCAGTACCTGTACGGGGTGATCGACAAAATCATGGGTGACTTCGGGTAACCCAAGCGAACCAGACGGGCTTCCCGGCCCGCCGTCGACCTCGATCTGAGAGGTGGGCTTTCGGGGCCACATCTTCTTTATCTGGTGAGCCAGGCGCTACGCGCTTATCAATAGCCCCGCCGAGGCGTCACACGTAAGCACACTTTTGGCTTACGTATTTACCTCGATGGCGCTGAGGCATGGAATGCGCTTGCATCGCCGCTGATTGCGAATCACTCACAACGGGACCGGCGTGTGTTGGGCGCTCCGCGAAAAAGTTCCCTACGACGCAGAAGAACTGCGGTAATCCGAAGTTATTGCGGCGCGTCGCGTTTCATACCATGGCCCCCGACAATTTAGGACCGGTCCGCGGTCCGCGTTATCTGCTCGACACGAGTCGGGTGAGGGAGCCAACACATGAGACTTGAAAAATTGCGGAGCGCACGAGGCATCGTGCCGCTCTTTGCGCTATTGGCGCTGGGCGTCGGCATGGCCGGCTGCTCGGGCGACGATGGCAAGGACGGGTCGACGGGCCCTGAAGGTCCTGCGGGAGACCCGGGCGCTACCGGTCCAACCGGCCCCACGGGTCCGACGGGCCCCACCGGTCCAGTCGCTTCGGCGGAGCCGCGAGAGTCCTGTGGCGTTTGCCACAGCGACGGCTCGGCTTACGGCGTCGCCGAGATGCACGAGGTGAATCCGGAAATTGCGGTCAGCGACGTCACGTTCACCGTGATCGATACCGACCTCGTCATCAGTTACAACATCAAGGTCAACGGCGCGAACGCCGAGGACTTCCTCGTCCTGCGCAGCGATTACCGGTTCGACGGTGAGCTGCGTAGTGACTTGTCCGACAGTACCCCCAGCACGCCGGTGACGTTGGCCGGTGGTACGGACGGCAATTACACGGCCACGATCGACGGCGGCGCCGCCTACGGTAACTCACGGTACCTGATCCGGGTCGCGAACAGCACCGACCCCGAAACTCGAATCAGTGCCGTCGTGGTGGGCGACTATCCGAGCGCGCCCGACGACGCGCTGGTCAGTTCCGCGGGATGCTCCGGTTGCCACGGCAACGGCGGTAACGGTGGCTTCCATTACGGCTACCCGGCCAGCGGTGCGACCTGCACGGTGTGTCACGACGCGACGAACGTCAATAACGCCCCGTATCTCATGGACCTGGGTCACAGCCTCCATGCCTCGCACCTCATGCCGAGCGGCGAGTACAGCTTGAAGAACAAGGATGGCACGACCTGGTTAGACGACGGCGAGCCTTTCATCATTTCAGCGACCTACCCGAGCTACCTGACCAACTGCAGCGTCTGCCACAGCAAGGACAGCGGCGGGCTGGGCGTTGGTGGGGCGCTGGCAGAAGCCAACAAGATGGAGGTCACGACGAAGAACTGCTTCAGCTGCCACGAGTCGATGGAGTCCTGGGAAGAGAACTTCGCGGCCTCGGGCGCGACGTTCCACAACTCCATGGACGAAACGACGGACTGCCAGGACTGCCACATTACTGGCGGTCCGGGCTTGGCAGGGATCCTGCTCAAGGTCACGGACTTCCACAACGGTCTCGAGACCGAGCGCATCGGCATCATCTACGGCGGCGAGGACCTCTCCGTCACCGAAGGTGCGAAGTTCAACTGGACGATCACCGAGGTCGTCGACGACAAGGCGTCAGGGAATCTGACGATCAAGTGGACGGCTGAGTACCCGCAGGGCACGTCGATCAACCCGTGCAACACCACGGCGAGCCCGACCGCACCGCTGTTCTACCCGTATGGGCCGAATACGGCGAACGAGGGC
>DASSJN010000236.1:0-36953 GCA_035691185.1 Steroidobacteraceae bacterium | reverse complement strand
AGCAGCGCTACCTCGAGCGCGCGCTCGAGCGGTGGCGGGACCGGCTCCAACCCGCGCGCTCGGCCGGCGAGCGGGCGCGTTACGGCTATCGCGACCGTGTCACGCTCACGGCGCGCTGGAGCGACGAGGCCGGGTGGCGCTTCGGCCTGATGCGTCGCGACGAACTGATCGCGATACCCGACTGCCCGGTGCACACGCCGCGCGTCAATCGCGTGCTGGCGCTGCTGCGGGAGCGGTTACCGGCGTTCGAGCACCTGCCGCTCGCCTACGTGCACGTGGCCGGGGCCCAGGCGACCCTGATCGTGAAGGCGAGGTCGATCGTGCCGACCCTGCTCGGCCCGCTGCTCGACGGCCTCGCCGGCACCGGACTCGACGGGCTCTGGGTGCATTGCCACCCGGCCGCCGGTCGCAGGCTGTTCGCGCGCTCGGGCTGGCAACTCGTGTGGGGCAGGGCGGAATCGGTCGGCCACGGCGGGCTCGTGCACGGGCCGACGTCGTTCCAGCAACTGCTGCCCGCCTTGCACGCGGACTCGCTGGCGACCGCCGCGCGGCACTTGCGACCGCGCACCGGTAACGCGGTGCTCGACCTGTACTGCGGCGTCGGCGCGTCGCTGCAGGCATGGACGGCGGCCGGCGCCGCGGCGCTCGGCATCGAACTCGGCGGCGACGCCGTCGCTTGCGCACGACGCAACGCGCCGCGGGCGACGGTGTTGCGCGGAACGTGCCTGCAGCGCCTGCCGCAGGTTCGCGAGTGGTGGCAGGCGTCGCCGGGCGAACGCGTCGCCTACGTCAATCCCCCGCGGTCGGGCCTCGAGTCCGACCTGCTCGTCGCCGTGGCCGAGGAGTTGCGGCCCGTGCGTATCGCCTACCTGTCGTGCAGTGCGGGCACGCTGGCGCGCGACCTCACTGTGCTCGAGGCACGCGGTCACGCGGTCGACCGAATCGTTCCGTACGATTTCTTCCCCGGCACGCATCACGTCGAATGCCTCGCATTGCTGCACCTCGCGGACGCACGGAACGCGTCCGCGGACGCGAGCCCGCTGCGGTAGGATGCGCCGCCACACCGGCCCGAGAGCCGGCTCGAGGAGCTGCAGATGTCACACGCTGGGCTGTCGCGTGCGCGACGCGCCGAGGCCGGATCGTCGCGCTGCCGACGCGGGGCGTCGCCTTCGCCGCTCGCGGCCGTCACGGCGGCATCCCTGTGCGCCCTGGTCGCAACGCCGCGACCGGCGGGCGCCGACCCGTCCGACATGCCCGCCGCGCCGGCGGCAGCGACGGCCGCGCTGACGACGCCGCCGCGGCCACGCATCGGCCTCGCGCTGGGCGGCGGCGGTGCGAAGGGCGCCGCGCACGTCGGCGTGCTGACGATGCTCGAGGACATGCGCATTCCGATCGATTGCGTCGTCGGCACGAGCATGGGCGCGCTCGTCGGCGGGACCTTTGCGGCCGGCATGACGGCAGCCGAGGTCGAACGGGCGATCCGCGAGATCTCCTGGCAGCAGACCATCGGTTTCCAGGGATGGCGCCAGAAGCTGCCGATGCGGCGCAAGCTCGCCGGGCGCACCTACAGCAACAACTTCGAGTTCGGCTTTCGCGACGGCAGCGTCGCCGCGCCGAGCGGCATCATCAACACGCAGCACGTCGAGCAGACGATCCGCTACCTCGTGGCGCGCAGCCTGGGCACCACCGATTTCGACCGCCTGCCGATCCCGTTCCGCGCGATCGCCACGGACATGATGACCGGCGAGATGGTCGTGCTCGCCAGGGGCGACCTCGCGCAGTCCATGCGGGCCAGCATGGCGGTGCCCGGCGTCTTCTCACCCGTCACGATCGACGGCCGCACCCTCGGCGACGGCGGTCTCACGCGCAACCTCCCGGTCGACATCGCGCGGCAGACCTGCGCCGACGTCGTGATCGCCGTGGCGGTCCCCACGCCGGCGCCGGCGGCCGAGGCGCTGCAGTCGCCGATCACGATGATCTCGCGCACGCTCGACGTGCTGATCGGCGCCAACGAGCGGCAGCAACTCGAGTCGCTCGGGCCGCAGGACGTCGGCATCGTCGTGCCGATGGGCGAGATCGGGACCGGTTCGTTCGACAAGGTCGCGGAGACCATTCCGCTCGGTCGGCGCGCCGCAGAGCAGCAGCGCGAGTCGCTGCGTCGTTACTCGCTGCCCGCCGCGGAATACCTCGCCTGGCGCGAGGCGACGCGTCGTCCCGACAGCCGCCAGGTCGAACTCGGCGACGTCACGGTCGTGGGGGTCGAGCGCGTGGAGCCGACGTACGTCGAATCGCACCTCGGCCTGGAGGCCGGGCAGAGCGTCGACCAGCGCCAGCTCGCCGACGCCGTCAACGACGTGTTCTCGCTCGGGGACTTCGACAGCGTCCAGTACTCGCTCGTCGGCGACCCGGACCGTCCCGACCTGCGCGTCGAGGTCAACGAGAAGGCGCTCGGGCCGAACATCCTGCGCTTCGATTTCGGCGTCGGCGTCGGCACGGCCGGCGGCAACGCCTTCGTGCTCGCGGCGGACTACCTGCGACCGTGGATCAATACGCGCGGCGGCGAGGTGCACGGCCTCGTGCAGGTCGGACGGACGTCCGTGTTCGACCTGTCGCTGTACCAGCCGCTCGATCCGCTGCACCGCTGGTTCGTCGAGCCGGGCGTGCGTGCGTCACGCTCGACCGAGGACCTCTACTACGACGACGAGACGGCCACCCGCTACAACTTCGACGGTGCCTACGCGTACCTCGACGCAGGCCGTGTCTTCGGCACGAGCGCGGAGTTGCGTGTCGGCGCGCGCAACGGCTCCCAGCGCGCGACGCGCGACATCGCGTTCCCCGGGCTGCCGACCCTGCCGAAGGAGGCGTACGGCGGCGTGTTCGCCTCGTTCACGTACGACGACCGCGATCGCGAGGCGCTCGCCACGAACGGCTGGCTGCACCGGCTGCGCTATTACCGCGGGATGGATGAGCTCGGCTCGCGTCGCGAATACGACCGGCTCGAAGGCGTGCTGCTGCGGGCGTGGCCCGTCGACAGCAATCTCGTGACGGCTCGCGCGGCGGGCGGGGCGAATTTCCAGGGCGAGCTGCCGTTCTACGACCTGTTCACGCTCGGCGGTCCGATCAGTTTCCCCGGGCTCGGGCTGGGGCAGCTGCGGGGCACGTCGTACTGGACCACCTCTGCCAGTTACCTGGTCAAGGTCGCCGACATCAGCCCGCTGTTCGGACACTCGTTCTATGTCGGCGGGAGCTTGATCGCCGGCGACATGTCGGGCCGCATCGACGACGTGCGCGAGCCGACGATCCTCGGCGCCTCGCTGCTGTTCGGCGGCCGCACGCCGCTCGGGCCGGTCGCGATGTCGTTCTCGACGACGAGCACGCAGGAATGGAGTGTGCTCGTCACGCTCGGCCGCCCGATCGAGGAACGCACGATCACCGACCCGGCGTGGTGAGGTCGTGTCGCCTCACTGGATGCCGGGCAGCCAATGCTCGGCCGGTGTCGGCTGCCGCGGCTTCGGGTAGGCGGGCTGGCCGTCGAGGAACGGCTTGAGCCGTCCACCCGTCGCGCCCGTCATGGGCGGGCAGGCGCCCGTCGCGAACCAGTCCAGCGCTGCGGCGGTCATGTCGTCCTCGACCGAGCCGAGCGGAGCGTCCAGGGTGTCCGGCGCGGCGCATGCATACGGCATGACGGACGCCAGGCCGTCGTAGTAATCGCCCTCGCCCAGCGAATTCACGGTCTCGAATGCGACCAGGCGGAGGCGGTCCTCGCAGCCCGACAGATCGAATGCGACCTGGCCGACCGGTTTGCCGAGCGTGTCACTGCCGACGATCGCGGTCGTTTCGTACGGCCACATGCTGTTGGCGTTGATCTCGCTCGCCGAGGCCGTCGCCTCCGTCGTCAGGAACACGATCTGCGAGGGGTTGACCGACTCCGACTGCGGCTGGAACCGGACGGTCGAATTCTGGTTCGAGCGCTCGGGGTTGTGCACGATGCTGAACTGCACGTCCGAACCGGTCCGGCCGCCACCGAGCAGGTCATTGAACAGTGCCGCCGTGCTGACGAAGCCGCCGCCGTTGTAACGCAGGTCGATGATGAACTTGTCGATGCCCTGCGCGCGGAATTCCGCAAACGCCGCGCGCAGCTGCGAATCCGCGGTCGAGATGTAGCTGCGCAGGTGCAGGTAGCCGACACCGGCCGTCCCGGCCAACGGCAGCACCTTGACGCCGAACCCGTCCGGCACCGGGTCGATCGTTACCGTGCGCTTCTCCATGGTCGCCTCGAACGTGGACGCGCCGCGCCGGATCGCGAGCGTGCGCCGCACGCCGGCGTCCGCGGGCCCCATCAGGTCGGAGAACGTCTGGTCGCCCGAGGACAGCGCATCGGCGACCGACACACCGTCGACGGCGATCACTTCGTCGCCGCGTTGCAGCCCTGCCTCTGCCGCGGGGCTTGCAGCGTACACGTCGAGGATGAAGACGCGATGCGCGTCGTCCGTGCGATTGCGGAAACCGAAGCCGACGAACTCGCCTTCCCCCATCAGGGACCTTTCCGCCGAGCGCGTGGTCAGGTAACTGAAGTACCGATCTTTGCCCTGGGCGCGGGCCGTTGCGGTCAGTGCGTCGAGCAGGTCCTCGGCCGTGGCGTAGCGGGCCAGGTCGACGGCCGTCGGCAGCGTCTCCGGGAAGAGGTACCAGTCGCGTGCGACGTCGAGCACCCACTCCTTGCGCGCGGTCTCGCCACAGGCCCCGAACGCGGGGTCGCGCCGGCCGCCACCATCGCCCCCGCCGCAACCGGCGAGCACGGTCAGCAGGCAGGTCAGGGCAAGGCCAGGCAGCGGGCGCAGCAGCGTCACTGGAAGGAGTCGAGGCATGGCGGTCCTGTCGCGGTCGCCCGCGAGTGTCCCTCACCGCCGGGTGGTCGGCCAGAGGATGCCGCGAAGATCTCGTCGGCCTTTTTTACATATCATCGGCGACGCACGGCGCAGCGGACCGTAAGTTGCTGATTTGCCGCAAGACGATAATGGTGGCAGCGAAATTGCACGTTCTGGCGCGCCGGGCGGGGCCGGGGTGGGGGAATCGCTCTCGGGGGAGGCGTATCCGGACATGAATGCGCGAGCCATGGTGCTGGTTGCCCTGCTGGTCCTGCCGGCGACGGCCGCCTATGCGACGGGTTACGACCGGTTCGCGCACTACAGCGTGCTCGGCACCGTGCTCGCGTTCCACCTCGGCGTGCAGGCGCGGCACCTCGCGCCGTTCGGCGTCCTGATTCCGCTCGTCTACGCCGCCGCCGCGATCACCGCCAACTTCACCGACGGCGTGGCTGCGCTGATCGTCGCGGTCGCGGCCGCCACCGGGGCCGCGAGTTCGCTGGGCTACCATCGCGGACTCCTTGCCGTGCTGGCTGCCGTGCTGATCGGCGCCTGCGAACCCGCCACTGCCGCCGTCGCCGCGCAGCAGTCGCTCGCGATGTTCGCGGGGTGTGCGTACGGCGTGCTGATCGTGCAGACCGTCGGGCGCGGGCTCACGACGCACACGCTCGCCGTCAACTCGCAGACCGCCCTGGGCTATTCGATGCTGCTCGCCGTACTCGTGCTCGTCGCGTGGTTCACGGCGCGAGCGCTGGCCATCGACGAAGTGTGGTGGTTGCCGCTGACCGTGGCGGCGCTGGGCGAGCCCTGGCTGGCGAGCACCCCGGGACGCGCCGTCGGCCGGCTCGCCCTGGCGCTCGCCGCAACGCTGCTCGGGCTGTCCCTGCTCGAACCGATCGCCGAACCGGCACTGCGTGCGGCATGCGCAATCGTGCTGTTGCTCGGCCTCGTCATGTCGGGACGCGAGCGGGCATGGCTGCAGGGGTTCCTGTTCACGCCCGTGCTCGTGCTGCTCGCCTCCGACGACCAGAACTACGCACCGGCGCACTACCTGGAGTCCACGTTGCTGGCATTCATGGTGGTCGCGGTGTCCACCGTGCTCGGCAAGTGGGTGCTCTGGACGCTGCGGCCCGACGCAGGTCATGCCGTCGTCTGACCACGCGAAACCGGAGGCTTCTCACAGTTTGTCGTGACGGCCTTGGTTATCGTCAGCTGACGCCGCCGCTTTGCGCACCACGCCGTCAGTATGCCCTCTTTGCGAGCCACGACTCTCTTCCGCCTGAACCTGCACGTGTCCCTGGGCTGGTGGTCCCGCCGCCCCTGGGCCGATTCGATGACCTGGTTCGACACCTCGGCCTACGTGCCGGGCCCGCACAATCTCGCGCCGCTGCTGCGGACCTCGCGGCCGCGACGGCCCGCCCGCCGGTCGGAGCCGCCGCGGTACTGGCAGGCACGTCCCGCGCAGCCGTCTGGCGATCGCCGCGGAATCGAGGGATCCGGCAGGGGCCATTATGGCTCGCTGCACGTGCCGGCCGCGGTCAGGCTCGTCGGCGACGACGAGGCGGCACGCCTCGAGCAGGCGCGTCGCCGCATCGGGTTCACCCCGACCAAAGGATTCCTGCACGCAACCGTCGTCAGGCCCCTGTCGCGCGACGCCTGACGCTGCGCGCGGGGCCCGCGCCGCCGTCCTCCGCCGCCCCCGTTCAGCTCAACAACTGCGTCATGCGCGGACGGCTCGCCGCGAGCCGGCGGTGCACGTCGACATACACGGACTCGTAGAGCGCGTCGATTTCCTGCGGCGGTGCGAAGTGCGACGCGAAGCCCGGATGATCGGGCTCGATCGCGATTTCCGCGGCCTTCATCAGGTGCGCCAGCAGCGCGCGCGGGTCTTCGTCGCCCACGGAAATCCGGATCGTCGTCGGCGTGATCCCCGCGTCACGCAGCGCCTGTTCCGAGAGCTCGGAGTGGCTGGTCAGCGCCGGGCAGACGACGACGGTGTTCGACTGCCCGAGCGTGACCTGCAGCCCGAACGCGGGCTCGAGGCAGTCGAAGAAGCGCTGGAACGCGTGGCGGCCGACGCGGCGTCCCATGTCGGTGTCGAGGTCGATCGTGAACAGCGGCGCCGGCAGGCCGAGGAACATCTGCCGCTCGCGCAGCGCGAAGTTCTCGTTGCCCTCGACCGCGCCGCAGCGCACGCCGATGGCGGGATGTCTGGCGAGTGCGCGCGCGAGCACCGTCGTGTTGATCGCCTTGTGCAGCACGCGCAACTCCACGGTGCGCGTGCCGTTGATGACCTCGAACGCCTTGTCCGCGTCGAGGAACGCGCCCTTCACGTAGTACACGTTCCAGAACAGGCTCTCGTCCCAGACGAAGGTGCGCGGCTTGCCGTCGGGGCCGGGCGCGGTGACGGACTCGCCCTTGGGAATGAACATGCGCTCGTTGCGTCCGATGCAGACGCCGGCCGTGGTCGTGCCGGCGCCCGCAAGATCCTTGGTGTACGAATGGATCACGAAGTCCGGCCGCTCCATCGGGTCTTCACGACGCAGCACCGGTTGCAGCACCGGCGTGCCGACCGTGGCGTCGACGATCACGGTGAGACCGAGTTCGTGCGCCGCGCGGCAGATCGCCGGCACGTCCAGCACGTAGCCGTGCGGATTGCACGGCGACTCGAGGAACACGTAGATGCCACGCCCGCGTTCGAGCCGCGCCCGGTGCCTGGCACGCACGCCCCCGAGCGCGCGCGAAAACTCCTCGACCGTGAATCCGTCGAACCACTCCACCGCGAGGTCGAGGTTGCTCTTCTTGCCGTACCAGTCGTGCAGCAGCTGGTACGTGCCGCCGTAGACGTTGCGGCTGGCGAGCACGACGTCCTGGAACCCGACCAGGTTCGCCAGGGTCGTGTCGATCGCAGCCATGCCGGAATTGAAGTTCCAGGCAAGGTACTCGCCCGCGAGCGGGCCGGCCTCCAGGTCGACGATGTGGTTCGCGAGGCTGATCGACGTCGGGTTGAGCAGGCGCGAGTAGATCTCGAGCAGCGGCTCGCGCCCCTTGAACGCGTCCTCGACCCACTCGGTGCACGCATAGAGGTAGGTCGCGGTCCGCGCGATGACCGGCGTCGCGCTGAAGATCGCCGCGACGTTGTCGAAGATCGGGTACGGGCCCTTCGCGGCCGCCTGCGTCGGATCGTGCAGCAACGACTGGTAGGTCTTGCGCAGCGGATTCTGCAGCGTGTCGAGGATCTTGGCGAGCTGGAAGCACAGGAAACGCTTGGCGTTGAAGCGGGCCACGCGGTCGCGCTGGTCGAGCGCCGAGAGCTCGCGCACGGCGACGTCCCAGAGCTGGTGCGCCGCGGCGTTGCCGGCGTAGAGGTGCAAGGCGAGTTCGCCCATGCGCCGGCCGAACTCGCTCTGCGGGTCGATCGCAAAATGCCGCAACTGCTCTTCGACGAGTGCCGGAATGGCCGTCGCGGTGGTCGTGTTGCGGCGCGGGCTCAGCTCGCGCGCCAGCGCGAAGTCGGTGGTGTGTTCGGTCATCCGCCGATCTTAGCTAGACACCCGACGCTACGCAGCAGCCAGCGCCTGCTCCAGGTCGGCGAGGAGGTCGTCGACGTGCTCGATCCCCACGGACAGCCGCACCATGTCTTCGCTGACGCCGGCCCTGGCCAGCTCGGCCGGGTTCAGCTGCCGGTGCGTCGTGCTCGCGGGATGGCAGGCCAGCGATTTCGCGTCGCCGATGTTCACGAGCCGGACGAACAGCCCGAGCGCGTCCTGGAACCGTGCGCCGGCTGCGCGGCCGCCCTCGATGCCGAACGTGAGGATGCCAGAGGCGCGGCCGCCCATGTATTTCTGTGCGAGCGCGTGGCTCGGGTGGTCGGGCAGCCCCGCGTAGTTGACCCAGCGCACCTTCGGGTGCTCCTGCAGGAACGTCGCCACGGCAAGCGAGTTCTCGCAGATGCGGTCCATGCGCAGCGCGAGCGTCTCGATGCCCTGCAGGATCAGGAAGCTGTTGAACGGGGAGATCGCCGCGCCCATGTTGCGCAGCGGCACGACACGCGCACGGCCGATGTAGGCCGCCGGGCCGAAGGCCTCCGTGTAGACGACGCCGTGATACGAGACGTCGGGCGTATTGAGCCGCGGGTATCTGTCCGCGTGCTGTGCCCACGGGAACCTGCCCGAGTCGACCAGCGCGCCGCCGATGCTCGTGCCGTGCCCGCCGAGGTACTTCGTGAGCGAATGCACCACGATGTCGGCGCCGTGCTCGAACGGACGGCACAGGTACGGCGAGGGCACGGTGTTGTCGACGATCAGCGGTACGCCGTGGCGGTGCGCCACTTCGGCCAGTGCCGCGAAGTCGGTGACGTTGCCGGCCGGGTTGCCGACCGACTCGCAGAAGATCGCGCGCGTGTTCGCGTCGATGAGCTGCTCGAACGACGCGGGGTCGCGGTGGTCCGCGAACTTCACGTGGATGCCGTACTGCGGGAACGTGTGTGCGAACAGGTTGTAGGTCCCGCCGTAGAGCGCGGACGAACTGATGACGTTCTGGCCGGCCTCCGTGATGGTCTGGATCGCGTACGTGACCGCCGCCTGTCCCGACGCCAGCGCCAGCGCCCCCACGCCGCCCTCGAGCGCCGCGACGCGCTTCTCGAGCACGTCCGTGGTCGGGTTCATGATGCGCGTGTAGATGTTGCCGGGGACCTTGAGGTCGAACAGGTCCGCGCCGTGCTGGGTGTCGTCGAAGGCGTACGACGTGGTCTGGTAGATCGGCACCGCGACGGCCTTGGTGGCCGGGTCGGGTGCGAAGCCTGCGTGGACGACGAGGGTCTCGAGCTTCATGGTCGGGATCGGCTCCAGTGAAAAGTCCTTGAGGGCGCGCGCGGAGTGTACCGAAGCGGCCGCCACGGCCCAGCATCGCCGACGCGCGGTCTCAGGTCATGCCCTGCGGTTCTGGGTGGTCCTGTCGGCCGCCGCTGACGGCAGCGGCACGCCGCGGGGAGGACAATCAACCGTCTGGATTTGATCTGGGTCATGGCCCCCGCGCCGGGCCGGGCTCAGGCTGCGATCATGCTCCGGTCGCGGCTGGCCGCACCAATGACACGAACAAGAGCCCACCCGATGCGCACCGCTCCCGCTCCCGCTTCCGTCCGGCCGTCGCGTGTCCTGCGACTTGCGCTCGCCAGCGTGCTGCTGTCCGCCGGCGCTGCCACGACCGCCGCCGAGCCCGCTGCGGCGACCGACGATCCGCTCGAGACGGTGACGGTCTATGCGCGACGCATCACGCCCGTGACCCGCGTGGCCGCCACCGTGACGGTCGTCGATCAGGCCCGCATCGAGGCCACGCTCGCCTCGGACATCCGCGAACTCGTGCGCTACGAACCCGGCCTGACGGTGCGCAACGACCCGTTCCGATTCGGGCTCGACTCCCTCTCGATCCGGGGTCTGGGCGGCAACCGCGTCGCGGTCGAAATCGACGGCATCCCGGCGGCCGGCGGCTTCGCGGTAGGCAGCTATGCGGACAGCGGTCGCGCCTTCCTGGACACCGCGTTCGTGGAGCGGGTCGAGTTCCTGCGCGGCCCGGCCTCGTCGCTGTACGGCAGCGAGGCGATCGGCGGCATCGTGGCGATGAGGACGCTCGCGCCCCGGCATCTGCTATCGCAGGGCCGAGAGGCACTCGGCCTGCGAACGGAAGCCGGCTACGACTCGCAGGACGAGGGCTGGCACGCCGCGGCGCTGCTCGCGGGGCAGGCCGGGCCCGGCGACTGGCTGCTCGGGTACGTGCGCCGCGAAGGGCACGAGGTCGACACCGCGGCGGATGTCGAGCCGGACCCGCGTGAGTACACGAGCGACGCGGTGCTGGCGAAATACGTGCTGTCCGACGTGGCCGGCGGGCCGCTCACGCTCGCGTTCGAAGGCGGCCGTCTGGAGCAGCAGACCGCCGTCGACGCCTTTCTGGGCGTCGGCCGGTTCGTCAACACGACGCTGCTCGAGGGCGACGACCGCATGCAGCGCCATCGCGTCAGCATCGACCACGCGCTCGGGGCCGGTGGCGGCTGGTTCGATTCGGCCGACTGGCGTGCCTACTGGCAGGGCACCGAGACCGACCAGGACACCCACGAGGTGCGCCGCGCCGCGCCGCCGCGCTCGCCGGCGGTGGACCTGGACCGCTCGTTCGCCTACGACGAAGCGACGTTCGGCGCCGAGTTCACCGCTGCGAAGAGCCTCGGTTCCAGCACGCTTACGCACGATTTCGTCTACGGGGTCGAAGCGACGCGGACGCGGCTCGAAGAACTGCGCAACGGCCTGCAGACGACGATCGACACGGGAGAGACCACTGCGTCGATCCTCGGCGAGGACTTTCCGCTGCGCGACATGCCGCTCACCGATCTGACCGAGGTCGGCGTGTTCGTGCAGGACGAGATCCGGCCGGCCAACGCACGCTGGACGCTCGTGCCCGCGTTGCGCATCGATTACTACGAACTGTCACCCGACGTCGACCGCATCTACCGCGAGGACAATCCGTCCGCGCCGGCGGTCAGCGTCGAGGAGACCTCGTTCGCGCCGAAGCTCGGGGCGACCTGGCACATCAACGATGCCTTGACCGCGTTCTTCCAGTACGCACACGGTTTCCGCTCGCCGCCGCCCGAGGACGTGAACATCGGCCTCGAGATTCCGCTGTTCCGCATTCGCGCGGTGCCGAACCCCGACCTCGATCCGGAGACGAGCGACGGCTACGAACTCGGCCTGCGCGTGAGGAACTCCGCGCTCAGCCTGACCGCGAGCGTGTTCCAGACCGAGTACGACGACTTCATCGAGTCCAAGGTCAACATCGGCGCGGATGCGACCGGCGTCACTCTGTTCCAGTCGCAGAACGTTGCCGAGGCGCGCATCTACGGCGCGGAGTTGTCGTCGCTCGCCGACCTCGGCGCGTGGTCGCCGGCGCTCGAAGGCTGGTCCGGCCGGCTCGCAGCGTCGTGGACGCAGGGCAAGGACCTGGTGCGCGACGAACCGCTCAACTCGATCGACCCGCCGCGGCTCGTGCTCGCGCTGCGTTACGACGCGCCGTCGCAGCGTTGGGGCAGCGAACTGGTCGTGACCGCGGTCGAGGCCCAGCGCGAGGTGGACAGGAGCCTGGCCGACCTTTACCGCACGGACGGCTACGCGACGCTCGACCTGCTGGCGCACTGGCGCTTCTCCGAGCGGTTCCGGCTCAACCTCGGGCTGTTCAACCTGACGGACGCGGAATACATCGAGTGGGCCGACGTACGCGGCCGCACGACCGACGACGTCCTCGTGCCGTACTACACGCAGCCCGGCTTCAACGCCTCGGCGACCCTGCACTACGCGTTCTGACCGTCGTCCTCGCCGGCGCGCGCGATTAAGATGCGCGTCCGGGCAGCGTCAACGCCGAGGACAGCGTGATCGACCGGAGATCGTTTCTCGCCTCAGCGCTCGTCGGCGCATCGGCTGCGTGCGGCCGAGCGGTGCTCGCGGTCGCGGCCGACCGTGGACAGCCTCTCGAGGTGACCTTGCGCGAACTCGAGGACGGGGACCGCGTCGGCATCCACGTGATCGACACCGCCACCGGCCGCGAATTCGGCCACCGGTCGGACGAGCGTTTCCTGATGTTGAGTTCGTTCAAGACGCTGGCATGCGCCCTGGTGCTGCACCGCGCCGATGCAGGCGAAGAGACGCTCGAGCGCCGCATCCGATACACCCCCGCCGACCTGGTCAGCTGGTCGCCCGTCACGGAAAAGCACGTCGACGGTCCCGGCCTCACGCTGGCAGAGCTGTGCGAGGCGACGCTCACGACCAGCGACAACACCGCGGCGAACCTCATTCTCTCGAGCTTCGGTGGGCCGCCGGCATTGACGGCCTACCTGCGCAGACTCGGCGACACGGTCACGCGCCTGGACCGCACCGAGACCGCACTGAACACCGGCCACGCCGACCGGTTGCTCGACACGACGACGCCACGCGCCATGGCACAGACGGTGCGCACGCTGCTGCTCGGCAACGCGCTGACCGAGGCTTCGCGCACCCGGCTGGTTCGCTGGATGCAGGCGAACTCGACGGGCGCCCGCAGGCTGCGGTCGGGACTGCCGGCGGGCTGGCGCATCGCCGAGAAAACCGGCACCAGCGACACCGGCGCCAACGACGTCGGCGTCCTCTGGCCGCCGGGCGCCGCACCGGTCGTGGTTGCGGCCTATGTCGCGGAGAGCACGGCGCCCGTCGTCGAACGGGAAGCGAAGATCTCGGCCGTGGCACGCCTGGTGACGGGACAGTAAAAAAACGGGCCCCGGTTGGTCGACACGGGGCCCGCAATGCGCTTGCCAGCGCTAGGGAGGAAAACATCGGCCTGCGTCAGGGCTGCGACGACCTCTCCCGGCTGGCCGTGGGCCGGGAGAGGTGAGGGTGTTCGCTCAGTAGACGTCCTCGCCGGTGTTGTGCACGTTGAACTTCCCGGTCGGGGTCACGATCCGCGAATCGTCGATGACGTTCTTGAGCTTGAGCGTCTTGTCGTCGACCACGACGATCGCCGATTTCTGGTTCTTGCCGTTCCAGACGGAGAACCAGACCTCGTCGCCGGCTGCGTTGTACTCGGGTTGCACGACGCGCTTCGGGCCCTCGCCGAGCTTCGCCCATTCGGCGATCGGCAGCACCTTGTAGCCGGCGTCGAAGTTCGTGACGTCGAACACCGCGATGCTCTGGGCGATCTTCTCGTTCGGGTTGAGCGGCGTGTCGACCCACAGGTTCTTCGACTTCGGGTGAGTCTTCACGAACAGCGACCCGCCGCCCTGGCCCTTGAGCACGCGAACGACCTTCCACGCATGGTCCTTGTGGCCTTCGGGATCGGTGCCGATCAGCGTAACTTTCTCGTTGCCGAGCGCGCTGGTGACCCAGACCGGCCCGAACTGCGGATCGGTCAGGTTCGCGCCGCGGCCCGGGTGCGGGATCTTGTCCACGTCGACGAGCGCCGTGAGTTTCTGTTCACGCGAGTCGACCACCGCGATCTTGTCGGACTGGTTCGCCGCTGTCAGGAAGTAGCGCTTGGTGACGTCCCAGCCGCCGTCGTGCAGGAAGCGTGCGGCGCCGATCGTCGTCGTCTTGAGGTTGGTGATGTCCTCGTAGTTGACGAGCAGGATCTGGCCGGTCTCCTTCACGTTGACGATGAACTCCGGGTGCTCGTGCGAGGCGACGATCGCCGCCACGCGCGGCTCCGGGTGGAACTCCTGGGTGTCGACGGTCATGCCGCGCGTCGAGACGACCCGGAGCGGCTCGAGCGTCGCGCCGTCCATGATCGTGTACTGCGGCGGCCAGTAGGAGCCCGCGATCGCGTACTTGTCCTCGAAGCCCTTGTACTTCGACGTCTCGACGGACCGTGCTTCGAGCCCGATCTTGATTTCCGCCACGCGGTCGGGGATCGGCATGTAGAGATCGATCAGGTCGATCCTGCCGTCGCGGCCGATCGTGTAGACGTAGCGGCGCGAGTGGGACAGGCGCGAGATGTGCACCGCGTAGCCCGTCTTGATCACGTTGATGATCTTCTTCGTGTCGCCGTCGATCAGCGCCACCTCGCCCGTGTCGCGCAGCGTCACCGCGAAGATGTTGTCGAGGTTGAACTTGTTCTGCTGCGCCGCCGGGCGCTTGTCGACCGGGATCAGCACCTTCCAGGTGTTCTTGATCTCCTTCATGCCGAATTCCGGCGGCTGCGGCGGCTCGTGCTGTACGAAGCGGGCCATGACGTCCACTTCGTCCTGCGAGAGTTCGCCCGACTTGCCCCAGCTCGGCATGCCGGCCGGCGAGCCCTGGTTGATGAACACCTTGAGATATTCGGTGCCCTTGGGCTGCGTGATGTCCGGGGTGAGCGGCTTGCCGGTCGCGCCCTTGCGCAGCACACCGTGGCAGCCCGCGCAGCGCTGGAAGTAGATCTTCTGCGCGCGGTCGAACTCGTCCAGGGTCATGTTGGGCGCGCCGGGCGTGACGCGCACCTGTGCGCCTGCCGCGCCGGCGGGCGACGAGGTGCCCGCGTACTGCGTTTCGCCGACGGTGGTCGGGTGCTGAGTCGGCGACATCGGCGTGATGCCTTCCTTCAACGCCGCCGCTCGTTCGGCGGCGACGCGTTCGACCGAGACGGCGCCGCCGTGGTTGCCCCACGAGTTGAGCACGTAGGTGACGACGTCGGCGACTTGCTGGTCGCTCAACTGCGTCATGGCCGGCATGACCGAGTTGTACTTGACATTGTTGACGGTGACTTCGCCGGTGAGACCGCGGACGACGATGCCGACCGCCCGGTCGGGTTTTCGCATCAGGAAGTCCGACTTGGCGAGCGGCGGGAAGACCCCCGCCATGCCCTCACCCGTCGCCTGGTGGCAGGCAATGCAGGCGATCTTGTAGACGTCCTCGCCGGCTTTCAGGCGCTCGGCGCTCGGGGCGGCCCCCGCCGCGACTTCGGCCTGGTGAACCTGCGGCGAACTGCCGCTCGTGGACGGTTGCTGTGCGAATGCCGCGACGCCGAGCGTCACGGCCAGTGGCGCTACGAGCCAGCCGCCGAGGCGGAGGGTTCTGCGTCCGGGTACGTGGGAAGCCATTCTTCGTCTCCTGGTCGGTCCCTGAAAGCGATCTTGCGACCGCTGCGTGAACCGGAGTGTAGGAGCGGGCCGACAGGGGCGCCTTGACCCGAGTCAAGCGCGGCCCGGCAAGTTGTGGACGCGGCCGCTAGCCCTGCGCGTCGAGGATGGACACGAGCCGGGCACGGCTCGGCACGACGAGGTTGCGTCCGTGCACCTCGATGGTGCCGCTGTCCGAGAGCTGGCGCAGGATGCGGGACAGCGTCTCGGGCTTCATCGACAGCCGGGAGGCGATCTCCTGGCGCGACTCCTGCAACTGCACCTCGGCAGGGCCGTCGCTGCCTGGCGGCAGGCGGGCCTCGATCATGCGCACCAGCCGATGGGTGGCGCTTTCCAGCGTGAGGTACTCGATCTCGCGGATGCGCATGTGCAGGCGCTGGCTCAGGTGGCCGAGCATGCGCAGGCAGGTTTCCGGGCTTTCGCGCAGCATCGCGACGTATTCGGTGCTGGAGAAGCGCGCGACCCGCGACGGCCCGGCGGCGACCGCGGAGACGGGGTACAGCGGCCCCGACATGAACATGACGGCCTCGGCGAAACTCTGGCCGGGACCGAGGATGTCCACGATCTTCTCCTCGCCCGTCCTGGAATAGAGGACGAGGTTCACCTGGCCTTCCACCACGATGTAGAAGTGCTTCGCGGGCTGACCGCGGTCGAACATCACCTGGCCCGATTCGACGTCCTCGACGTGCGCGCTCGCGAGCAGGCGCTGGAGTTGCTGTGGCGCCAGCCCCGCGAACAGGTGGTGCGCACGGATGCCGGCGAGCGTCGTCGCGTCATTGACCGTCATGACGCGAAGTTTGCACCACGGCGCGAGCTCGCGTGTAGGCCCCCGCCGACACGCAAACTTCCAACCCTGGACGATGCCGGCTTGTACCTATTGACCGTGCTTGGTCACAGCGTGGCGAAAATGCCGAGCGGATGGTGCGCGCGCGCGACCGTGAACAGGAAGCCCACCGTCAGCAACGCCGCGACGAGCGCGCCGACGCGCAGGCGCCGCGTGCGGCCACGCTTGAGCGCGACGCTGCCGAGCACGACGTACACGACGAGCAGCCCGACCTTCGTCGTGAGCCAGCCGGCCTGGAACGGGTACTGGTGGATCACGTTGGTCAGCATCAGCGCAGCCGTCAGCAGCAGCGTGTCGACGGTGTACGAGGGATACCTGAGCCAGGCCGAGTTTGCGTGCGGCGAAGCGGCGAGCATCAGAAGCCCGCGCAACGCGAAGATCGACACCGACAGGACCGCGAACGTGATGTGCGCCTGGCGCAGCGCGACGTACCACTCGGCCATCAGCCGGGCCTACCGTCGATGCGCGGCGCGAGGTAAATGCCGCCGACGCGGCCGACCCAGACCGCGATGGCGCCGAGCCAGAGCGCGAGGCTGGCGAGCAGCAACCACTGCACGGCCACCGGCGCCGACGTCACCTCGCTCAGCACGCGGCTTGCCGCGCCGACCTGGAGCAGCAGGAAGCACGCGAGCGTAAGCCGGTCCATGTGCAGCGGCCGGCCGGAGTGGCCCATCGTCACGCGCGTGACCATCGCGACCAGCATGCCGCCGAAGAATCCCATGCCGAGCGCGTGGATCGGGGCGCGGCCGAGCGCCCATTCGCCGGTAAGCGTGAAGCTCGCGTCGCGCACGGTCTGCAGCAGCGCCGCGAGCGGCAGCCAGGCGAACCCGGCATAGAGCGACCACAGCAGCGGGTTGCCGCGCGCGCGGAGCGACGTCCAGCGCAGCGCACACAGCGCGGTCAGCAGGAAGAGCGCTGCATCGACGAACGGCAGCAGCGCGAGCGCTCCGGTCGTGCCGAGCAGCAGCCGCGCGTAGGCGAGTGCGACGACCGAGACGAGGACCCACGTCGGACGCCACGGCACGTAGTCGCGGATCACGCCTTGCGAGAAGAACGGGATCATGCGGTGGCAGACCGCGAAGAACACCGGCAGCAGGCCGCCCCAGAGCGAGGCGCGCACGGCGAAATGCAGCGCGAAATCGTTCGACTCGGCGATACCGTAGGCGAACCCGACGAGCGCGACGAACTGCACGCACAGGGCCACGAGCACGACGACGGCGTGTGAAACGACCTGCGGCGCCGCGAGCAGTACGCGAAACAGTGCGAACAACGCCACACCGAGCGCGACCCCGTGCAGTGCGCACGCGAGCAGCAGCCAGGGCGACCCGGCAACGGTGCCGACGAGCCACGACGACGTGCCGGCCACGAACAGCAACGCGGTCGCGGCGTACTCGCGGCGGGTCACGAGCGGGCCGTTCATCCAGCGCGGGAACACCGTGAACAGGAAGCCGAAGAAGATCGTCGGGAACACGGCGACCAGCATCAGGTACGCATGCGCCCAGATCGGCGCGGGCTGGAGCACGAGCGCGAGCGCGGGTGTGCCGTAATACCTTGCGGCGAGGTGCAGGCCCCACGCCGCGGTGGCTGCGAGCAGGCTCAGCAGGCCGGCGAAGAAGAGCGTCCGGTGCGGCGCTGCGAGCAGCGGCACCCGGGTCGGGGAGGCGGTCGGTGCGTTCATGCGTGCGGCAGAAAATATCCGAGGGCGGGTGCAAAAAGACAGCGGGCGCCCTTGCGGACGCCCGCTGCCCCGGGACGAGAAGCTTAGCTCCTCAGCCGGCGGCCTGTTCGGCTTCGGCCGGCGGCCCCACCGCCACGGTGTCCTGCTTCTTCTTGCCGACGAACAGCCGGAAGACGAAGAGTGCGAGGATGCCTACGCCGACGCTGAAGATGACGTCGCCCGGCATCCGCAGCCACACGAGCGTCTGCATCAGCGGCTGTTGCAGGAACTCGGCCGAACGCGCGTACCAGAAGCCGTGCGTCACGGCCGCGTGCACCTGGATCAGACCGACCGGGGCGAGCGACAGCAGCGCCATCGCAGCGAGGCCGATGTTCAGCGTCCAGAACGCTCCCTTGAGCAGCTTCTCGTCCCAGAACGCCGTACGGCTCAGGCCGCGCAGGCAGAACAGCATCAGGCCGATGCCGAGCATGCCGTACACGCCGAACAGCGCGGTGTGGCCGTGCAGCGGGGTCGTGTTGAGGCCCTGCATGTAGTACAGCGCGAGCGGCGGGTTGATCAGGAAGCCGAAGAGGCCGGCACCGACCAGGTTCCAGAACGCCACCGACACGAAGAACAGGATCGGCCAGCGGTATGCCGCGATCCAGGGCCTCGCCTTGCTGTGCCTGTAGTTCTCGTAGGCCTCGAACCCGATCAGCACGAGCGGCACGACCTCGAGCGCGGAGAACGCGGCGCCGAATGCGAGCACGCTGGTCGGCGTCCCCGTCCAGTAGAGGTGGTGCATGGTGCCGAGCACGCCGCCGGTCAGGAAGATGACCGTCGCGAACAGGACGGCGCTGGTCGCCGACTTGCCGCGCACGAGACCCAGCTTCGTGAACAGGAAGGCGATGACGGCGGTCGCGAAGACCTCGAAGAAACCTTCGACCCACAGGTGCACGACCCACCAGCGCCAGTACTCGACCATCGACAGGTGCGTGTTGCGGCCCCACATCAGGCCCGCGCCGTAGAACAGGCCGATCGCGATCGTCGACAGGAACAGCAGCATGGTGATCGAGCGGCTGTCGTCGCGGCGCTTGAGCGCCGGCCACAACGCGCGGCCGACGAGCACGAGCCACAGCATCAGCCCGATGAACAGGAAGATCTGCCAGAAGCGGCCGATGTCGGTGTATTCGTAACCCTGGTGGCCGAACCAGAAGTTGGCGCCGAGGCCCATCTTCTGCATCACGGCGAACCACTGTCCGCCGAGCGCGCCGACGACGATCACGAGCAGGCACGTGAACAGGAAATTGACGCCGACGCGCTGGAACTTCGGTTCGTGCCCGGAGATGGCCGGCGCGATGTAGAGGCCCGTGGCGAGCCACGCCGTCGCGATCCAGAGCACCGCGAGCTGCAAGTGCCAGCTGCGCGTGACGGAGTAGGGCAGGATCTCGGAGAGCGGGATGCCGTAGAACGACTGGCCTTCGACGGCGTAGTGGGCCGTGATGCCGCCGAGCACGACCTGCAGCACGATCAGGGCCGTCACCACCCAGAAGTACTTGGCCGTCGCCTTCATCGAGGGCGTCGGCTTGAGCGACTTGAGCGGGTCGCTGTCGGGCACGACCGGGTGCGGTTCCTTGCCCTGGATCGAGGCGTGATACCAAGCGAGCGCGCCGATGCCGGCGAGCATCATGAAGATGCTGACGAACGTCCACATGAACGTCGGGGCCGTCGGCACGTTGCCGATCAGCGGCTCGGACGGCCAGTTGCTGGTGTAGGTGACGTCGTCGTTGGGGCGGTTCGTCGCGGTCGACCAGGAGGTCCAGAAGAAGAACGCCGTGAGCGCTTCACGACGCTGCGGGTCGACGACGGTGTCCTGCTTCATCGCGTATTGCGAACGCAGCGTGTTGAGTTCGAGGGCGGAGCCGAACAGGCCCTCGTAGTGATCCGCAACCTGCGCGATCACCGCGGCGCGATCTTCCGATACGGTCACGACGCCGGTGGTCGCGTCGTACGAGTTGGTGCGGATTTCCTGCTGCAGCCTCGCTTTCAGCGCGCCCTGCTGCGCGGCATCGAGCGCGTCGTACGACTTGCCGTGCTCGCGCGTCGCCCAGAGCTCGAGCAGTCCGGTGGCTTCGCGGTGCAGCCAGTCGGCCGACCAGTCCGGTGCGACGTAGCCGCCGTGGCCCCAGATCGAGCCCAGCTGCTGGCCGCCGACGGTCTGCCAGACTTCGCGGCCGGTCTGGATGTCGTCCTTGGTGAACAGCGTGGCGCCCGTCGTCGTCTGCACGGCCGACGGCACGGGAGGTGCCGTGAGGTAGATCTCACGCCCCAGGAACAGGAGGATCCCGAACGAGAGCAGCATGATCGCTCCCAGGACCTTCCAGAGGTTGCGGTTATCAGACATTGCGTTACTCCATGACGGTCCGCGGTCTTGCCGCGGCTCGGCACGAATGGTGGCCGGCGCCCATCCCGCTCGCCTTGACCGAGGTCAATTGCATCCTGCACCGGGGTACGTAATCGCCGCAGGCAGCGCCGGCGCGGTCGTCGGATGTGCCGTGACGAGACGGGGCGCCGCCGATATGCTCGACCCGTGACCGCCGCGCAACGGCAGGGATTGCAGGCATGAACGGCGATTATTCCGACGCGCTGGTCGTCTTCGGCATCACCGGAGACCTGGCGTTCAAGAAGATTTTTCCGGCGCTCGAGAATCTCGAGCGACGCGGCCGGCTCCCCGACGTCGTCGTGGGCGTCGCCCGCGGCGGCCTCGCGGCGGCGGATGTCGTCGAGCGCATGCGGGCGAGCCTGGCCCGGCACGGCGACACGACCGACGCCGCGGCGTTGCGCCGGCTGGAGGCGAAGTTCCGCTACGTCGACGGCGACTATCGCGAGGACGCGACGTTCGTCGCGCTGCGGGAGGCCCTCGGCACGGCGCAGCGGCCGTGCCATTACCTTGCAATCCCGCCGAGCCTGTTTGCAGCCGTGGCCGGGAAGCTCGGCGCGTCCGGTTGCGCAAGCAATGCGCGCGTCGTCGTCGAGAAGCCGCTCGGGCGCGACCTGCCGAGCGCGCAGACGATCAATCGCGCGTTGCACCAGGTGTTCGACGAGCACTCGATCTACCGGATCGACCATTTCCTCGGCAAGGAGCCGGTGCAGAACCTGCTCTATTTCCGTTTCGCCAACGCCTTCGTCGAACCGATCTGGAACCGCACGCACGTCGAGCACGTGCAGATCACGATGGCGGAGCAGTTCGGGGTAGAAGGACGCGGGCGGCTCTACGAGGAACTCGGCGCCGTGCGCGACGTCGTGCAGAACCATCTGCTGCAGGTGCTCGCGATCCTCGCGATGGAGCCGCCGGTGGGAACCGGGGCGGAGGCGATGCGCGACGAGAAGATGAAAGTGTTGCGGGCCGTGCGCGCACCCGAGCGTCGCGACATCGTGCGCGGCCAGTACGCCGGCTATCGCGGCGAGCCGGGCGTGCACGCCAGTTCGGACGTCGAAACGTACGCCGCGCTGCGCTTCGAGATCGACTCGTGGCGCTGGGCCGGCGTGCCGTTCTTCGTGCGTACCGGCAAGCGCCTGCCGGTGACGGCCACCGAAGTCATGGCGACGTTCAGGCGGCCGCCGCAGCGCTTGTTCGACGAGCCCTTGCCGCCGCGCACGAATTATCTGCGTTTCCGGCTCGGGCCCGATCGCGTCGCAATCGCGCTCGGCGCGCGCACCAAGTCCGCGGGCGAGGCGATGGTGGGCCAGGAGACGGAGTTGTTCGCGTGCAACGCGCACGCCGACGAAATGCTGCCCTACGAGCGCCTGCTCGGCGATGCGCTGCGCGGCGATGCGAGCCTCTTCGCACGGCAGGACTCGGTCGAGGTCGCATGGAGCATCGTCGACCGCCTGCTCGCGAGCGGGCCGCAGGCCGAGCCGTACGCCCCCGGGACGTGGGGCCCGGCGACCGCGGTGCGCATGGTCGACCGCCACGGCGGCTGGTACGACCCGCCTTCCGACACCGCGCTGCTGCCGCCGTGCGGCTGATAGTCGCGCAGGACGCGGAAGAAGCCGCCCGATGCGCGGCGGGTGAACTTGCCCGCGCCTGCGCCGCGGCGTTGGCCGAGCGGCGCAATGCGTGCATCGCCCTGAGCGGCGGCCGCTCGCCGCGGCGCGCGTTCGAGCACTTCGCCGCTGCGCCGCTGCCCTGGACGTCGATCGTCGTGGCGCAGGTGGACGAGCGCTGCGTTGCGGCCGCCGACCCGCGTCGCAACCTCGCGACCCTGCAGGCGACGCTGGTCGACGCGGGCTCGCTGCCGCGCGACAACCTGCTGGCGATGCCGGTCGAGCGCGACGATCTCGAGCGGGCGGCGGACGATTATGGCGCGTTGCTCGCCGGGCGCCTCGGGGCGGAGGGTCGCCTCGACATCGTGCAGCTAGGGCTCGGCGACGACGGTCACACGGCCTCGCTCGTGCCGCACGACCCGGTGCTGGAGGTCGTCGATCGCGACGTGGCGACCACGCGGCCGTACCAGGGCACGCGCCGGATGACGCTGACGTATCGCGTGCTGCAACGCTCGCGCGAGCGGTTGTGGCTCGTCACCGGACCGACCAAGGCGCGCGCGCTCGCCGAACTGCTCGACGGCACGGGGACGTCGCCGGCCGTGCGCGTCGCGCGCGAGCACAGCGTCGTGGTCGCCGACCGCGCGGCCGCGCCGGGAGAGGTGGGGACTACCCCTGCTTGACCGCGTGGCCGCCGAAGGCCTGACGCATGCGGGCGAGCAGCCGGTTCGCGTAGTCGGCTCGCCCCTGGCTCGTGAACCGTTCCATGAGCGCGAGCGTCATGACGGGCGTCGGGACGCCGAGGTCGATCGACTCGTGCGCAGCCCAGCGGCCTTCGCCGGAATCGGCGACGCAGGGCGCAATCGACGCGAGGTCGGCATCCTCGGCGAGGAATTCGGCGGTGAGGTCGAGCAACCAGGAGCGGATCACCGTGCCGTGACGCCAGGCTTCCGCGATGCTCGGCACGTCGAGCGCGAGTTCGGTCTTGGCGCGCAGCAGCGCGAAGCCCTCGGCGTACGCCTGCATCATCCCGTACTCGATGGCGTTGTGGACCATCTTGGCGAAATGCCCGGCGCCGGCCGGGCCGCAGTGCACCCAGCCACGTTCCGGCGACGGCGCCAGCGCGCGCAACACCGGCTCGACGGCGTGCACCGCCGCGGGCTCGCCGCCGACCATGAGTCCGTAACCGTTCCCGAGCCCCCACACGCCGCCCGACACGCCCGCATCGACGAAGCCGATTTCGTGCCTTGCGAGCTCCAGTGCGTGGCGCTGGCTGTCCCGGTACAGCGCGTTGGCGCCATCGACGACGACGTCGCCGCGCCCGAGCAAGGGAATCAGGGCGTGCAGCGTGTCTTCGGTCGGCGCGCCGGCCGGAAGCATCAGCCAGACGATCCTCGGCGCCGGGACTCTCGTCGCAAGTTCCGGCAGCGTGGCCGCCGCCACGACGCCGGACTCGTCGGCCAGCGCGGCGCGCGCGGCCTCGGCGCGATCCCACGCAACCACGGTGTGACCGGCCCGCGCGAGGCGACGACCCATGTTCCCGCCCATGCGGCCCAGTCCGACCATGCCCAGCGTGACGTTCATCTTGTCCCGGTGCTCCGGAGGGAGGCCGCGATGGTCGCCCGTCGCTGCGGGCCGGACAAGGGCCGGAATCAGCCGTCTTCGTGGCCGAGTCGCGTAGTCCTCCGCTGACATAGCCGACGAACCGGGCATGGGAGCATCATTGGCCCCATGCCGGCAACGACAAGAACCAGTTCCCGCTGGCCCCGGATCCTTTCGGCGTCCCTCGGGGCGGTCGCCGCCTTCGGCGGCGCCTTGTCGTTGCTGGGCTGGGTACTGGACGTTCCTCGACTGACCGACTGGTTCGGCAATGGCCTCTCGACCCAGCCGAACACGGCCGTCGGCGTCGCGGGCGCCGGACTGGCGCTGGTACTTCTCGCGCTGGGCTGGCGTCGCACGGGAGCGGTGTTGGGCCTCCTCGTCGCGGCGCTGGGCACGGCGACGCTGTTCCAGTGGATTTCAGGCACTGGCCTCGGCATCGACACCTTGCTGACGTTCGATCGCCCGTGGGGTCGGGGCGGGCTCGCGTACGTCGGTCGCATGGGCATCCCCGGCAGCATCTCGCTGACGCTTCTGGGCGTGGCGCTGGTCCTCTCTGGCCTGGCTCCGCGGCACCTGCGCCGGCGCGTGCCGTTGATGGCGCTGGCCACCTTCGGCCTGGGTGTGCTTTCGATCACCGGCTACCTGTACGGCGCCGACGTGCTGTTCACCGTGCCGCGTGCCACCGCGATCGCGATGCAGACGGCGTGGTTCGTCGTCACCCTGTCGATGGGCGTGATCGCGTTGCACCCCGAGCACCGGCCGATGCGCTGGCTGATCTCGCCGAGCGCGGTCGGAGTCGTCGCGCGCCGGGCCGTCCCGGCCGTCGTCGTCGCGCCGATCCTGCTGGGCTGGATCACGCTCATGGGCGAGCGCGCGAGGTTCTACGACACCTCGTTTGGCACCTCGCTGCTCGTGCTCGCGCTCATTGCGCTGCTGGGCGTGATCCTCTGGCGCGGATTGCAGGTGCTCGCGAAGCACGAGTCCGACCTGCTCGCCTCGGAGGAGCGCGTGCAGCTCGCCATCGCGGCGGGGGACGCCGGCACGTGGGACCTCGACTTGCGTACCGGGGACAACAATCGCTCCGACAGTTATTTTCGAATGCTCGGGTACGACCCGGTCATGGCGCACCTGCCGCCACAGGAGCTCTGGGAATCGGTCGTATGGCGCGAGGACCTGCCGCAGGTGCGCAAGGAATGGCTGCGGGCGCTGGCTGCCCGCGAGTTGTTCCGCCAGGAGTATCGCGCGCGACGCGCCGACGGCTCGATCGTGTGGGTCCGGGCCGCGGGGCGATTCTTCTACGACGACCTGGGCCGGGCCGTGCGCTTCGTCGGCGTCTTCGTCGACGTGACGGAGTCGCATTACGCGATCGAGGCGCTGCGTGAAGCGGATCGGCGCAAGGACGAGTTTCTCGCAACGCTTGCACACGAGTTGCGCAACCCGCTCGCGCCCGTGCGCAATGCGCTCGGCGTGCTGAAGCTCAAGGGGCCCGCCACCACCGAGGTGCAGTGGGCGCGCGACGTGATCGACCGGCAGATGCAGCAGATGACGCGCCTGATCGACGACCTGCTCGACACCAGCCGGATCGGCACGGGCAAGATCGCGCTGCAGCGCGAGCGCATCGAGTTCGCGGAGGCACTGAACGGGGCGATCGAGTCGAGCCGGCCCTTGATCGCGCAATTCGGCCATGAACTGCACGTCGATCTCCCGCCGGGCCCCCTCTGGGTCCACGGCGACCTCGTGCGCCTGTCACAGGTCTTCTGCAACCTGCTCAACAACGCGGCGCGCTACACGCCACACGGCGGCCGCATCGAGGTCGTCGCCCATCGGTCCGAATCGGCCATTGCCGTGACCGTGCGCGACAACGGCATCGGCATCCCGCGCGAGATGCTGCCGAAGGTGTTCGACATGTTCACGCAGGTCGACCGCTCGCTCGAGCGCTCGCGCGGCGGGCTCGGCATCGGGCTGACGCTGGTCCGGCAACTCGTCGAGCTGCACGGCGGCTGCGTCGAGGCCCACAGTGCCGGGCCCGGCCTCGGCAGCGAGTTCGTCGTCCGCCTGCCCTTGCTGGCCGACGCGGGCGGCCGCATGCCTGCCGGGCGAGGGCCGGCCCCGACCGTCGCGGGCGGCCGGCGCGTGCTGGTCGTCGACGACAACGAGGACGCGGCCGAAAGCCTCGCCATGCTGTTGCGCCTGATGGGAATGCAGTGTCGCACGGCGCACGACGGGCTCGAGGGCGTGCGACTGGCGCGCGAGGAACAGCCGGACGTCGTGCTGCTGGACATCGGGCTGCCGGGCATGAACGGGTATGACGCCGCGAAAGCGATTCGCGCCGAACCCTGGGCCGCGCGGACGAAAGTCATCGCCATGACGGGCTGGGGTCAGGACGACGACCGTCGCCGTTCGCGCGCGGCGGGGTTCGATGCGCACCTGGTCAAGCCGGTCGCGATGGAACAGCTCGTCGAGGTCCTCGCGACGGCGCCCGCGTCGGAAACTGCCACCGCCGCCGCGAGTTGACGCCCCCTGCAGCGCTCAGTCGCCGCGCGTGCCGAGCAATTCGGCGACGAGCGCGGGGTCGGCCGGCTTCACGAGGTGGTGATCGAATCCGGCGGCGCGAGTCCGCTCCCGGTCGGCGTCCTGTCCCCAGCCGGTGAGTGCGATCAGTCGCGTTGCGACACACTCGGGCAAGGCACGAATCCGCCGGGCCGCCTCCAGACCGTCGACACCGGGCATGCCGAGGTCGAGGATCACCGCGTCGGGTCGCCGGTCGCGCGCCGCGGCGACGGCGGCCTCGCCGTCGTGCACGACCGTCACCGCGTGGCCCTCGAGCCGCAGCAGGACGCCGAGCGATTCGGCCGCGTCGACGTTGTCGTCGGCCACCACGACGCGGCAGCCGCGCACGGCCGGCGGTGGCTCGGCGACGGGGCCCGCGCGGGCGACCGTCGGCTCGACCTGGACGCGCGGCAAGCGCACCGTCAGGGTGCTGCCGCGACCCGGACCCTCACTGTGCGCGGCCACCGAGCCCCCGTGCATCTCGACGAGCCTGCGCACGAGCGCAAGGCCGATGCCGAGGCCGCCTTCGGCGCGGACGTGGTGCAGGCGGACCTGCGAGAACAGGTCGAAGACCTGCTGCAGTTCCTCGGGGGGAATGCCGATGCCCGTGTCGATCACCTGGACGACGGCTTCGTCGGGCGTGGCTTCGACGCGCACCTGCACCCGACCGCCGCGCTCGGTGTACTTCGCGGCGTTGGACAGCAGGTTGGTGAAGACCTGGGCGAGACGCTGCGGGTCGCCGTCCACGATCACCGCGCCGGCCGGTGCCTCGACCTCGAGCGCGTGCCCGTGCTCGTCGATCAGCGTCCGCACGCTTTCGATGCTGCGCGCGATCACGTCGACGAGGTCGACCGCCTTGCGCTGCAGCGCGATCTTGCCGGCGCTGATGCGAGCGATGTCCAGCAGGTCGTCCACCAGCCGCGCCAGGTGGGCGAGCTGCCGGTCCATCATCTCCACGATCCGTTGCAGCGTGACGTCGTTGCGGCTCGACAGCCGCGCGATCTGCAGGCCGTTGCGGATGGGGGCGAGGGGGTTGCGCAGTTCGTGCGCGAGCGTCGCGAGGAACTCGTCCTTGCGGCGATTCGCCTGCGCGAGCGCCGACTGCGCGCGCGCCCGCTCGACCTCGGCCCAGGTGCGCTCGCCGGCTTCGCGCACCAGTGAAACCTCGTCCTTCGTCCACGCGCGCGGCGTCCGCGACAGCACGCTCAACGTCCAGGCGAGCTTGCCGTCGAGCACCAGTGGCGCCGTGACGAACGACGCGATCTGCAGCGCGCGGCAGGTTCGCCGTGCCGTCTCCGACAGATCGGCGCTCGTCGCGACGTCGCCCACGGCGATGGTACGGCCCTCGAGCAGCCGAGGCGTGTCGCGGAAGCTGTCGAACGGATACGTCCCGGTCAGGCTGCGCGCGCCGTCCCCGTCGTAGCCGGGGCCGACGACGACCACGCCGTCCTCCGCGCGGACCTCGCCGTAATGCACGCCGTCGGCGCGCAGGTGTTCGCCGAGCAGCCGGCAGGCCGTGCGCTGGAGGGCGTCCGCGTCGTCGAGCGAGCGCAGTTCGTCGGAGAGCCGCAACAGCAGCGCCTGTCGGTCCTCGGCGGCACGGCGCTCGGCCTCGGCCTGTTTGCGTGCGTCGATGTCGATGTTCAGGCCGACCCACTTGACCAGCGTGCCGTCGGCGGCGAAGACCGGGGCCGCGCGGACGTTCGTCCAGCGCCACCCGCTCGTGGCGTGACGCAGGCGGAACTCGGCATTGACGACCGACCGCGTCCGCACGGCCTCGCGCCACAGGCCCAGGGCGTATGCGCGATCGTCGGGATGAATGGCGTCGGCCCAGCCGTCCCCGAGCCATTCCGTTCGGCTTTGCCCCGTGTAGGCGCGCCACGACGGTGAATCGACGACCACCGTGCCGTCGGCGTCCGTTTCCCAGACGGCCTGCGCGACCGACGAGAGCAGCAACTGCAGGTGTGCGTTGCTCTCGATCAGTTCCGCACGCGTGGGCTCGCGGTCCAGCCGGCGTTCCAGGCTGAGCCGGGCGCGTTCGCCGAGTGTCCGGGCCGATCCCTCTGACTTCATCGACCGGTCATCGCACCCCTGGGGGCAGCGAGTGTGCGCGCAATCGTCCCGCACGACCAGAGTGGGCGGCCCGGACGCCGGGCCGGCGGTGACGCGGGATTGCCGGCGGCGGTCAGATGGCCTTGCTGAAGCGTTGACCGGAGGCCTGGACGGCAGGCAGGTAGGCGTCGAACGCCATCGCGAGGTGGCGCAGCAGCAGCCGGCCGGCCGGCAGCACGCGCAGCCCCGGTTCCGCCCATTCGGCGAGACCGTCCGCCACCATCGGCTCGAGCGCTGCGAGTTCGCTCGCGAAATACTGCCGGAAGTCGATGCGCTGACGCCTGGCCGTCGCGTCGAAGTCGAGCACGCCGTAGCACATGATCTGCTGGATCACGTCGCGGCGGACGATGTCGTCGCGCGTCATGGCGTAGCCGCGGTGCACGGGCAGTTCGCCGCGATCGAGCGCCCCGTAGTACTCCGGCAGCGTCTTCAGGTTCTGGATGTAGTTGTCGCCGACCTTGCCGATCGAGCTCACGCCGAGGCCGATCAGGTCGAGGTAGCCCCGCGTGGAATAACCCTGGAAATTGCGGTGCAGCGTGCCGTTGCGCTGCGCGAGCACGAGTTCGTCGTCGGGCAGCGCGAAGTGGTCCATGCCGATGTAGACGTAGCCGGCCTCGGAGAGCTTGTCGATCGTGAGGCCGAGCAGCTTGAGTCGCGTCTCGGGCGTGGCGAGGTCCTCGACCTTGATCTGCCGCTGCGGCTTGAACATCTGCGGCATGTGGGCGTAGCCGTAGACGGCAAAGCGGTTCGGCCGCGCCGCCAGCACCGTGTCGAGCGTCCTGCCGAAGCCCTCCACCGACTGCCTGGGCAGGCCGTAGATCAGGTCGACGCTGACCGAGTTGAAGCCGAACTCACGCGCTTCGCGGATCAGCCGCAGCGTGTCGGGGACCGACTGGATGCGGTTGACAGCCTCCTGCACGGCCGGATCGAAGTCCTGCACGCCGAGGCTGCAGCGGTTGAAGCCGATCCGGTACAGGTCGCGCAGCGTGTCGGAGGTGATCGTGCGCGGGTCGAGCTCGATGGAGAACTCGCGGTCCGGGTGCGTCGAGAGCTGGAAATGCGCGCCGAGTTTCTCGACCAGCCGCTCGATCTCGAGCGACGTCAGGAACGTCGGCGTGCCGCCGCCGAAATGCAGTTGCTCGACGACGCGGTCACGGTCGTAGAGCTCCCCCTGCATCTCGACCTCGCGGTGCAGGCGGTAGAGGTAGGCCTCGGCCTTCTCATGGTTGCGCGTGATGACCTTGGTGCAGCCGCAGTAGAAGCACGGGCTCGAGCAGAACGGGATGTGGACGTAGAGCGAGAGCTGGCGCGGGATCGGGTCCTGGTTGCTCGCGAGCGCGACGGCGCGATATTCCGGAATGCCGAACTTGTCGGTGAACTGCACGGCCGTGGGGTACGACGTGTAGCGCGGGCCGGAGCGGTCGTAACGTCGGACGAGGTCTTCGTCGAACCGGATCTGCTGGGTCATCTGTGTTCCTGCGTGCGGCTGCGACGCGAGCATGCGCTCGACGCGGGCGGCCTGCCTTGACGTGCATCAAGGATGGGAATTGGACGCGTTCGGGCAATCGGTACATGCCGAATGCACCAATATAGCAAGCTGCCTCCAGAGCGGTGCGACCGTGGGGAAGCGCGGTCGGCTTCCGTTAAGATTGCGCGTCCCTCACGGAGGTTCCGCCTTGTCCGTTTCCCGCCCCGACGCCGCCCAGACCACCGCCCCGATCGAGACCGACGCGCTGATCATCGGCGCCGGGCCTGCAGGCCTGTTCCAGGTGTTCGAACTCGGCCTGCTCGGCATCAAGAGCCACATCGTCGACACCCTCCGGCATCCCGGCGGCCAGTGCGCCGAGCTGTATCCGGACAAACCGATATACGACATTCCCGCATTGCCCGTCTGCGGCGCGCAGGAACTCGTCGACCGCCTGATGAAGCAGGTCGAGCCGATGCACCCGGTGTTCCACTTCGGCGAGGAGGTGACCGAGCTCGCGAGGCGCGACGACGGGCGCTTCTTCCTCCGTACCGCCGCCGGCTCGGCGTTCCTCGCCAAGGCCGTGGTCATCGCCGCGGGGCTGGGCTCGTTCCAGCCGCGCCGGCTTGGGCTGGAGGGCTGCGACGCGTTCGAGGACGCGCAGGTGCATTACCGCGTGCGGAGCGCCGCGGACTTCCACGGCCAGCGGCTGGTCATCTTCGGCGGCGGCGATTCGGCGCTCGACTGGGTGATCGACCTGAACGGCAAGGCGAAGAGCATCGTGCACGTCCACCGGCGCAGCGAGTTCCGTGCCGCGCCGGCGTCGGTCGCGCGCATGAAGGAACTCGTCGCGGCCGGCAAGATGGAATACGTCGAGGGCGTCGCCGCGGCGATCAAGGCCGACGGAGGCCGCCTGAGGGGCGTCACGATCAAGCGCACCGACGGCCGGATGCAGGACGTCGAGGCCGACCACCTGCTCGCGTTCTTCGGCCTGCACCCGAAGCTCGGCCCGATCGCCGAGTGGGGATTCGAGCTCGAGAAGAAGGCGATCAGGGTCGACACCGCGAAGTTCCAGACCAGCGTGCCCGGCATCTTCGCGATCGGCGACATCAACACGTACCCGGGCAAGAAGAAGCTGATCCTGAGCGGATTCCACGAGGCGGCGCTCGCGGCCTTCGCGATCGCCGAACACCTCAACCCGGCCAAGAAGGTGCACCTGCAGTACACGACGACGAGCCCCATCATGCAGAAGCGACTCGGCGTCGCTGCCGAGTGAGCCACGCGTGACCCAGGTCCTCGCCGACCTGCTGCGGCTGCTGGATCTCGAGCGCCTCGAAATCAACCTGTTCCGCGGCGAGAGCCGCGACATCGGCAGCCCGCAGGTCTTCGGCGGGCAGGTGCTCGGCCAGGCGCTCATGGCGGCGACCCGGACCGTCGAGCCGGAACGGCGCGTGCACTCGCTGCACTCGTACTTCCTGCGCCGCGGCGATTTCACCGCGCCGATCGTCTACGAAGTCGACCGCAGCCGCGATGGCGCGAGCTTCACCAACCGTCGCGTCGTCGCGATTCAGCACGGCCAGCAGATTTTCCACCTCTCGGCGTCGTTCCAGGTCGACGAACCGGGACCGGATCACCAGGTGCCGGCGCCGGAGGTGACGCCGCCGGAGCGGCTCCCGGACCTGACGGCGACCATGCGCACTCACCTCGACGAGATGCCGGAGCAGCAGCGGCGGTTCTGGGAGCGCGACCGTCCGTTCGAGTTCCGGTCGGTCGAGGGTGTGGTCGCGGACGGTGCGCCGCGCCCGGGCGTGCGCCACGTCTGGTTCCGGCTGGCCGGGGCCTGCCCACCGGACGACGCACTGCACCGCTGCCTGCTCGCGTACGTCTCGGACTACAACTTGCTCGAGACGGCGACGCTGCCGCACGGCCTTTCGTATCACCGCGAGCAGGTCCTGCTCGCGAGCCTCGACCACGGCCTGTGGTTCCATCGGCCATTCCGGATCGACGACTGGCTGCTCTACGCGACGATCAGCCCGAGCAGCAGCGGTGCGCGCGGCATGGCGTTCGGCCGTCTCTTCGACCGTGCCGGCCGCCTGGTCGCCAGCACGGCGCAGGAAGGCCTCATGCGCGTCATTTCACCGCGAGTTCGAAGCGCACGTACGGCGCATTCGCGGTGACCTTGCCGGCGCGGGTCAGGAAGACACGACCCGGTGCCAGGCCCGTGTCGAGGAGCAATGCTTTCTGGATCGCCTCGCCGCGGAGCTGGCCGAGGCGCTCGAGGTCGCTGGGCGAGGCAAGGGCACGCTTGCGGCACTCCGCCTCGAGCCAGTCGAGCGATGCCTGCACCTCGCGCGCCTTGCGCTCCCTGCGCGACAGGTTGCCGTCAGGTTCCACGGCGACCTCTGGGATCGCCGGTGCCGCGCCGGCAAGTTGCCGGTACAACGACGTCAGCACGTCGACCTTGCGGTCGGGCTCGAGCGTGTCGAAGGCGGGTAACGCCGGCGCTGCGTCCGCACGGCGCCGCTTGCCGAGCAGCACGGCACGCATGGCACCCTGCAATTCCTGCTCGTAGCGCGCCTGTGCGAGGGCCTGGCCGTCGAGGCCCGCGTCGACGCCGATCGGCACCTCGAGCCGCAGGTCCGGCTTCGGCGCGAGGCTCTTGCCGAGGGCGCCGAGGCGCTCCGTCGTCGTCGCGTCGACCTCGGAGCCGCCCGGCGCGAAGTCGACGAACTGGGCCTCCTCGGCGCCCTTGAACAGCGCGCCGAGCGCCTTGAACGGCGCCGTGACGGCCTTGGTCAGCAGGTTCTTGATCACCTGCCAGACGATCGGCCCGACCCGGAACGCCGGGTCGTCGAGCGTGCCCGACACCGGGATGTCGAGGCTGATCACGCCGTCGGCGTCCTTGAGCAGCGAGGTTGCGAACTTGACCGGCAGCGTCGCTTCGCCCTTGGCGGCCGTGGCCTCGCCCCACTCGAGCTGGTCGATGCGGATCCGGTGCTGCGCATCGAGCTTGCGCGCGTCGATCTGGTAGCGCAGGTCCGTCGTGAGCTTGCCCTTGGCGATGTTGTAGCCGGCAAACTTGCCGGAGTACGGGTTGAAGACCGGCAGCGAGATGTTCTCGAAACGCAGGCCGATGTCGGTGTAGCGGTCGAATGCGAACGGCTGCGTGGTGCCCTCGATGTGGACCGGCGAGAACTCACCCACGTTGCCCGCGAGCTTGACGGTCGCGCGCGCGTTCGGGTCGCTCGACAACCCCGTCACCTTGCCGCCGAGCGCCTGCACGGCCGCCGCGAAGTTCGGCTGCACGCTGTAATCGGCGAAATCCATGGTGCCGCCGACCACGCTCACTTCGCGGACGCGGATCGGCATGCCCGTCTCGCGCAGTTCCGGCGCGCGCGGCGGAGGCGCCTGGGCGCGCGCCTTCGCCGCGGCCGCCGCAGCACGCTTCTCCGCCCGTACCTCCGCCCGCGTCTTCCGGCGCGAGGACTCCGCGGACTTGCGCGCGGCCTCGGCCTTGCGCTGCGCGAGCGCGGCGGCGGTGCCCTCCGGATCGAACACGGCCGCGACGTTCAGCACCTGGTCCGAACTCACGATCACGCGGGCGAACGGCCGGACGACCCGCACGCGGTCGATGCTGAGCACGTCGGGCGCGAGTGCGAAGCGCAGCTGCTCGAGCTCGACGCGCTCGAAGTTGAGGAAATCCTGCTCGAGGGCGTTGTCCGTCGAACGGAAACCCGCGATGGCGACGTCGCCGGTGAAGCCGAGCTCGGGTTTGCCGCTGCCCGGCGGCATCGTCGTGAAGCGTCCGCGGGCGTCGATCGTGCCGCGACGGATCGTCAGGTCGGTGGCGCCGTTCGCGTACGACTGGAGGTCGGCGACCTCGAACCCCGCGAGCTCGATCGCGACGTCGACGGCGGCGTCCCCGGGCATGACTTCGCCGGCGCCCGACAGTCGCGCGGCACCGTTGACGGTCGTCGCGAATTCGACCGGCAGCGGTCGCGTCAGGTCGAGGCTCGCGTTGCGCACCGAGACGTCGAACGGCGAGAGCACGAAGCGCGCCGCGGGCTCGACGGTGCGGTCCTCGAAATCCAGTGCAGCACTGCGCAGCTCGACGCGGCCGACGGTCAGGCGCAGGTCATTGCTGGTGTCGCCCGAAGCAGCAGTGACCGTCGTCGTCGCGGTCGTCGCCGACGCGGTCGAGGTCGCTCGCTCCGTAGCGGTCGCCGGCGCCGCGGCAAACAGTCGATCGATCGAGAGCGTGCCGTCGGCGTCCATCCAGGCTTTCGCGGTGAGCCCCTGCACCGCGACGCGATCGACCGCCACGGTCGAGGCGGGCACGGCGAGTTTCGTGTCGGAGATCTCGATCGACGGGATCGCGACCCAATCTTCCTCGACACCGCGCGCGCGCAAGGCGAGATCGGACATCACGATCCGCGGCAGCGCGACATCGAGCGAAACGGTGTCGCCGACGTCGAGCTCATAGCTCCCGCCGAGGTCGATCTCGCCGCGCGGGAGCCGGAACGGCAGGTCGTCGCCGATGAATTCGGCGAGGCCCGGCACGCGCAGGTCCGTGATCGAGAACTCGCCGGTCGAGCTGATCCGTGGCTCGAGCGCGAAGCGGCCCTTCCATTCGAAGAGCTCGTCCTGCCGGCTGCGTGCGGCGAGGCGGAAGCCGCCGCCTTCGGGCGTCGTGCGGAAATCCTGCAGCGAAAACGTCACGGGCGAGAAATGTCGCTGCACCGGCCGACGGCGCAGGTCGTTGAGCAGGTAGACCGTTCCACCCGTCAGCGCGAACGACTGGATCCAGACGGCGGGCAGCGGACCCTCGTCTGCCTCTTCGTCGTCCGGCGGCACGAGGTCGGCGAGGTTGAGCGAGCCGTCCTTGCGCAGGATCGCGCGCGCGTCCGGCGCGTCGAGCGTGACCTCGCGGAACACGAATGCGCGCTCCCACACGGACGAGACGGCCTCGAAGTCGACGAACAGTCGTCGGAAGGCGAGCATCGGTGAGCCGTCGGCATCCGGCAGCGACAGATCGTGCACCTCGGCCTGCAGCTTGAACGGGTGGATGCGGATATCGCCCAGTTCGAGGTTGCGGCCGTAGGTCTCGCGCACGAAATCGATGGCCTGGCCGCGCACCAGCCGGGGCGCCGCGTGGAACCCGAGCAGGGCATAGACGCCGATCAGCAGGCCGATGCCCGCGACGACCCAGGTGACCTTCGAGCGGAGGACGCGGCGAACGGTGTCCATGTCGCGAGCCTCGTCGGGGTCAGTCCGGCAGCAGCTTGCCCGGATTCAGGATGCCGCTGGGGTCGAGTGCGCGCTTGATCGCGCGCATGGTCGCGAGCGCTGCCGGGTCCTTGTAACGCGCCAGCAGGTCGCGCTTGAGACGGCCGATGCCGTGCTCGGCGCTGATGCTGCCGCCAAAGTCGCGCACGCAGTCGTGGACCGCGTCGTTGATGGCGTCCTGCAGGGCGAGGAACGAGGCACGGTCGCCGCCGCCCGCGGGCTCGCTCAAGTTGAAGTGCAGATTGCCGTCGCCGACGTGGCCGTAGGCCACGAGCCGCGCGGAGGGCGCCACGCGGGCAACGGCGGCCGAGGCGCGCTCGAGGAACTCGGGCAGCGCCGCCACCGGCACCGCCACGTCGTGCTTGATGCTTGCGCCTTCGTGCTTCTGCGCTTCCGGCACGGACTCGCGCAATCTCCACAGCGACTCCCGCTGCGCCAGCGATTCGGCGAGCGTCGCGTCGAGCACGTCGCCGTCCTCCATGCAGGCATGCAGCGCGGCCTCGAGCAGTGCGCGGAGCTGCGGGTCATCACGGGCGGTCGAGACTTCGCAGAGCACGTAGGCCGGCCACGGCCCGCCGAGCGGGTCGCTGACGCCGGGCACGTGGCGCGTCGTGAAGTCGACGGCGATGCGCGGCAGGTACTCGAAGCTCGTGACGCAGTCCCCGGTCGCTTCGCGCAGCCGAGCGAGCACGGCGACGGCTGCGTGCATGCCGGGGACGGCGAGGAAGGCGGTCTCGACCGTCCGTGGCGGTGGGAACAGTTTCAGGCTCGCCGCGGTGATGATGCCGAGCGTGCCCTCGGCGCCGATGAAGAGGTCGCGCAGGTCGTAACCGGTGTTGTCCTTGCGCAGGCTGCTCAGGCCGTGAATCACGTCGCCGCTGGCCAGCACGACCTCGAGGCCCAGCACCAGGTCGCGGGCGACGCCGTAGCGCACGGCCGCGAGCCCGCCGGCATTGGTCGACAGGTTGCCGCCGACCTGGCAGCTCCCCTCGGAGCCGAGCGACAGCGGGAAGTAGCGTCCCGCGGCCCGGGCCGCGGCCTGCACGTCGGCCAGCACGCAACCTGCCTCCACGACCATCGAGTAGTTCGCCGCATCGACGGCGCGCACGCGGTTCATCCGGTGCAACGAGAGCACCACCTGGTCGCCCGTTGCGCTCGGCGTCGCGCCGCCGCAGTAGCCCGTGTTGCCGCCGTGCGGCACGACGCCGACCCGCGCTTCGTGACACAGCGCGAGCAGACGGGCCACCTGCGCCGTATCGTGCGGGCAGGCCACCAGCAAGGCCGCGCCGTGGTAGAGGCCGCGGAAATCGGTGAGGTATTTCTCGACGTCCGCCGGGGACTCGAGCGTGCCGCCCGGGCCGAGCGCAGTGCGAATGCGCTCGGCGAGCTGCACGAGGGGGCCGGCAGGGGCGGTGGTCATCGTCCCGCGAGTCTATCGGAATCGCGGTCGGACCCCGGTCGAGCAGAACCCTGGCCGGGCCCAGATCCGCCGGTCGGTCAGGCCGCCCTGGGGGTGGCCAGCTTCGCGATCACGATCGAGGCGAGCACCGCCAGCGCCAGGACGCCGATCGAGACCAGCGCGTTCGTCAGCATCGCGGGCGCGAAGAGCAGCACCAGCGCGAACCCGAGCATCATGAAGCCGGACACCAGCTTGAGCAGGCGCCCCTCCGCCTCGCTGAGCTTGCGCGCGCCCATGGTCTTCGTGAAGACGACGACGATCGCGAGCAGCGGGACCACGTAGATGACGTTGTAGACGGCGAGCCAGACGTAGTACTGCCACGTCGCCAGGTCGTGCGCCCGGGTCAATGTCAGCGTGTACACCATCGGAAAGCCCGCGGTGCAGAGCAGTTCGTACGAATTGGCGACGATCGCGAGCAGCACGGTGCCGACCAGCATCGGACCCATGT
>DASSJN010000235.1:0-2168 GCA_035691185.1 Steroidobacteraceae bacterium | reverse complement strand
CGTCATGTTCCAGACCCTATTCGCCGGGGGGCGACGTACCGCGCTGCTCCCGCTCCTTCTCATGCTGGTCGGGCTTTGTACGTCGCCGCAAACGCACGCGGCCAATGCCGCGCCGACGATCTCGGGCACACCCGACACGGTAGCTATCGTCGGGTACCCGTATTGGTTCCGGCCGACCGCCAGTGATGTGAACGGCGACACGCTGCGATTCAGCATCTTCAATAAGCCTGCCTGGGCCGCCTTCCAGACGGACACGGGTACGCTGTCAGGTACACCCCAGGCCGCCGGCACGTACAGCAACATCCGGATTCGTGTGTCCGACGGGCACCGCACGCGCTCGCTCCCGGCCTTCTCGATAACCGTCAGCGCCAACGCGGCCCCGCGGATCAGCGGCACTCCGTCGACCTCGGCGGTGGTCGGCCAGGCGTGGGCGTTCCAGCCGACCGCATCGGACCCCAATGGCCAGCCGCTGACGTTCAGTGTGGCCAACAAGCCGGCCTGGGCGACCTTCTCCACGTCGACCGGTCGACTGGCCGGCACTCCTGGCTCGACCGGATCGTGGTCCAACATCGTGATCAAGGTCACGGACGGCATGCTCACGTCGGCACTGCCGGCGTTCACCATCACCGCAACATCGTCGACGACGACCACAGGATCAGCGACGCTCCACTGGACCCCGCCGACGCACAACATCGACGGCTCGCCGATCGACGGGCTGTCCGGCTACAAGATCGCCTACGGGCCGGCGCCGGGCAGCTATGACACGACGCTGTCGGTCGGGAGCGGCGCGGTGACCAGTGCGGTCATCGAGAATCTTCCACACGGAACCTGGTACTTCGCGGTACAGGCGATCGCCGTCGATGGCCGCGCCAGCGCGTTCTCGCCGGAGGTCAGCAAATCCCTGTAGACCGCAGGGGGCGTCACCCGCAGTGCGCGATGGCCCGATCCAGCCGCTGAAGGGTCGTCTCGCGCCCGAGGATTTCCAGCGTCACGTCGATCGGCGGCGAGACTGAGCCGCCGGACACGGCGACGCGGATGGGCTGGGCGATCTTGCCCAGCCCCGCCCCTGCCTCTGCCGCCACGGCTTGAATGGTCTCGTGCAGGCGCGGCGCCACCCACGATTCGAGCGCGGCCAGGCGATCGCGAGCGGCCTTCAGCAGCGGCGCGGTCTCCGCGGTCAGGTTCTTCTTCGCGGCCTTTTCGTCGTAGGCCACCACCTCGCGGAAGAAGAACGTGCTGTTCCCTGCCATTTCCTTGAGCGTCTTCGCCCGCTCCTGCTGCGCTTTGGCGACGGCGGCGAGTTTCGCGAGGTCGTCGGTCTGGATGCCGAGCATCGCCAACTGCGGCTGCAGGTACGTCGCAAGTCGCTCGGGCGTCGCGCGCATCATGTGCTGCTGGTTGGTCCAGAGCATCTTGTCGACGTTCAGCGCCGAGGCGCCCTTGTTCACGTCGTGGATGTCGAACAGCCGCGTCATCTCCTCGAGCGTGAAGATCTCCTGGTCGCCGTACGACCAGCCCAGACGCCCGAGGTAGTTGAGCAGGCCCTCCGGCAGGAAACCGTCGTCGCGGTACTGCAGCACGCTCACGGCGCCGTGACGCTTCGAGAGCTTCGTGCCGTCCGGCCCCAGGATCATCGGCACGTGCGCGTAGAGCGGCGGCTCGACGCCGAGCGCGCGCAGCATGTTGATCTGGCGCGGCGTGTTGTTGATGTGGTCGTCGCCGCGGATCACGTGGGTGACCTGCATGTCGTAGTCGTCGACGACGACGCAGAAGTTGTAGGTGGGCGTGCCGTCGGACCGCGCGATGATCAGGTCGTCGAGTTCGCCGCTGTCGAACGTGATCGGGCCGTGCACGACGTCGTCGACGACGACCGATCCCTCGTCCGGATTCCGGAAGCGCACCACGGGGGTGACGCCAGGCGCCGGCGCCGTGCGATGCCGACAGCGGCCGTCGTAGCGCGGCTTTTCCTTGCGCGCCGTCTGGCCCGCGCGCATCTCGTCGAGTTCTTCCTTCGAGCAGTAGCAGTGGTACGCCTTGCCCTCGCGCAGGAACTGCTCGATGACCTCCTTGTACCGGCCCATGCGCTGCGTCTGGTAGAACGGGCCCTCGTCGTGATCGAGGCCGAGCCACTTCATGCCTTCGACGATCGCGTGCACGGCTTCGGGAGT
>DASSJN010000234.1:0-16598 GCA_035691185.1 Steroidobacteraceae bacterium | reverse complement strand
CTCGAACGTTCGATCGAACGCGCCGGGCTCGAGGCCATACATCGCCTCGAGGTCGGGTGACCAGGAGTTCTCGCTTTCACGCGCGCCGATGTGCCAGTCGAACGCCACTGCGCGTGCCGCCTTCTGCGCAAGGTCGAGCATTTCCTGTCGCGCGCGCAGCTCCGCCTGCGCCGCCGCAAGCGCGTCCTGCGTGCGTTTTTCATCGGTGATGTCGGCAGCAACGCCGCTGCCGCGGTACGGCTTGCCCTGCTCGTCGCGAATCAGGGTCCCCCGGCCGCGGATCCAGCGCGTCTCGCCGTCGGGGCGGACGATCCGGAAGGTCGCGTCAAGCCGGCTGCTTTCCTCACCGGAAAGCCACCGCTGGTATGCCGAGCGCACGGTGCGCTCGTCGTCCGGATGGACGCCCTCGAGCAAGGCCGTCGTCGAGTTCTTCAGATCGCCGACCGCGCGGCCCCAGATTTCCTCGTATCGCGGGCTCACGTACAGCAGCTGCGACGGTTGGACCGACTGCAGAAAGAGCACTTCCGGAACCGTTTCGGCCATGAGCCGGAACTGCCGCTCGCTCGCCTCCAGCGCGCGCTTGACGCGCCACCGGGCTTCGCCGAGTTCCGTGAGCAGCAGGCACAGCGCGACGAAGATGCACAAGGCCAGGATGAAGCCGGGCGATATCTCCCACGTTCCCACCGGCGGGATGAACCAGTACCACAAGACCGCTACGCTGCACGAGGTCGCGAGCAGGCCCGGGCCGCGCCCGCCGAGCCAGCCGCTCAGGACCACCGCCGCCAGTGGAAGCTGGTAGATCGTCGTGCCCACTGGCACCGGCAACACCGCGCGGATGAGCAGCGCGAGCCCCGTCAGAGCCATGGCGAGGCCATAGCGATTAAGTACGTCTCGTTGTTTCTGCGACAGGTTCATCGCGGGACCGGCGGCGGTTCAGGGCGTCGCTTGGCGGCCTCCGGGCTGCCCAGCTCCGAATCCTGCGCTGACTCCTGGCAACATTCCACAGCGTGTGTCCGCTCCGCCCTGGGCCGATCATTCAGTCACTCGGCGCCTCTTCCGGGGAGACCTGGGGCGGCGGCTCACCGCCCTCCTGAGGCTCTTTTCGCCCCGTTGCAGCCATGGCGAGATCGAATTCGGACAAGGGACTTTCGGCGGAGCAGACGCTGTCTGGAAAACCGAACTTCGTGCGCAGCTCGAGGCCGCACTCGTTGAGTGCATTGAGATCGTCGCCGTCGGACTGACATCGGCGCTCGAACGCGCGCAGGAATCCATCACGGCGTCTGACGAAATCCTCGCCGCATTTGCGCATCAGGCGCAGGCGATCCAGGTCGTCCTGGACAGGATTTACGCCGTCGAGGCCGTATAGGTGCAGTTCGTCGCTGGTGAGCAGGCGCAGCCGGCGGTTCGGCACCGCCATCATGAGATCGGCCACAGCGACCGCCACGCCGTTCCTTTCGAGGTACTCACGCACACGCAGGTACACGGCATTCAATTCGGCGTTGAGCTCTGCGCGCGTGCTGGCAGTGGAACTCATGCGGATGATGCGATGGATGCCCACCTTGCCGGCGATCATGCGCGTGTCACCGGCGCCGAGAATCAGCACGCAAGCGCTGTGGCAGATGGCGCCCTCACGGACCCAGATGGTCCAGTGCGACTCAGCGATGAAATCTCCGGCACGAATCGCCTCCTCGACCTGCCCACCGGCGGAATCCAGGTCGAGCACTCGCTTGTCGATGCCGAGTTCGTCCGCCGTGACGGTAACGCGCTCCATCACGGACACGAAACCATGGTCGATCTTGCCCTGATACCTGATGCGCACGAGTCGCTGCTCGGCGCACGGCGTCAATGCCTGATGCAGGCTCTCCTTCCCGATATCGGTCAGCGGAACGTCTTCACCTCGCTGGTAGTCCAGGTTGCAGCTCACGTGGATGGTCGCGTGCTCCAACTGCAGTGGCGACCAATCGATCTCGCTGCGCGACGGTCGTGTCGTCGACGCCAGGGGCGGCGAAGGGGCCGAAGCTGGCTCGACGACGATCGGCGCGGTGCTTATGGCACCACCTTCGGCTTGCTCCAGCTCGCCGTTGCGTAACACTCCCGCACCGTTGGACTGCGACTCGCGCTGACAGCCCGCCAGCGGAAGAAAGGCCAGGAGCAGGCAGCACAACTTGCGCATCAAGTACCTCTGGGGATTGAAGTGTACGACCCTCCGAAGAGGAGCCCCGGCACCAGCCACGGTGCGAGTGATCACTGCCGACAATCGGGAGTGATGGTAAGTGATCGCGCGGAAGCCGCGGGGGCCGCGACTATACCGCGAGCGTCGCCAGGCGGGCGCGCCAGCCGCCGGGGTCCGTCCAGGATGCGCACGAATTGAACCGTTGATGGCGCAACTCGCGTGACCGCGGCGGGTCGGCGTATTCTCCACGCCTTCCACACGGCAGTTCGTCGGTCGCGCACCGCGAGCTGGCGCCGGTATCCGGAGGAGCACAGACATGACCAGAGCGAAGCATCGTGCCTTCTTGTTCCTTGCAATTGCGCTGGCCATGACGTCCCACGCCGCAGAATTACCGGCGCCAGCGGAGCTCTCCCCGGTGGAATCCCAGCAAAAAGCGGCCGAACGCCTGTCGGCCATGACGAAGTTCCTCGCGTCATTGCCTGCCTATCAGGTGACCTGTCGCGGTAGCTATGACGTCCTGCAGGACTCCGGCCAGAAGCTCGAGTTCCTCGAGGAACGCGAACTCGCGCTGCAGCGGCCGGATCGGCTGCGCGTCAGGCATCGCAGCAGCGATGGCGACGTGGACCTGCTCGTCTTCGACGGCAAGCACATCACCCTGTTCAACGACAGGGCCAACGTGTATGCGCAGGCGCCGCAACCCGGGTCCCTCGACGACGCGATCGTCTACTTCGTACGGGACCTGAAGATGCGCCTGCCGCTCGCGCGGCTCTTCACGAACCGCTCGTCGAGCGAACTTGCGCGCCGCCTGCAGAGTGTCGTCCACATAGAGCGAACCCGATTGCTTCCCGTGCCAACTGATCACATCGCCGGCCGCGTGGGCAACGTTGACGTGCAGTTGTGGATCGCGGAGGGCGACCGACCCTTGCCCATGCGGGTGGTCCTGACGTATGTCGACGAGCCTGGCCAGCCGCAGTACCGCGCGGACTTCCAGAACTGGAAGACCGAAATGTCAGGAGGGCCCGATACCTTTCGCTTTTCGCCGCCGGCTGGCGCGCGGCGCATCGTGTTCGCCTCGCAGTTGCCGCCGACCCGAACCAGCAATGCGCAGCGCGGCGACACGGAGGCACAGCCATGAATAGCCGCTCGAAGACCAGGGGATGGGCCGTCGTGTTGTCCTTCATCTTCCTGATGGTCCAGGCTGGCATCGCTGATGCACAACGCCGCGGTGGCGGCGGCGGAGCCGGTCGGGGCGGCGGCGGCATTTCGCGCCAGGGCCCGGCGGCCGGCGGCGGCTTCTCGTCTCAACGCAGTCGCCCACCGAGCGCTGCACCGGCGCAACGTGGTTCGCCTCCAGCCAGCCGGCCGCAGCCGGCGCAAGGGGCTGCCGAACAGCGCCAGGCCGCGCGTCCGCAAGATGCGCAGACCCGACCGGGCAATGACGCCCAACCGCAGGGAACCCGGCCCGAGGAACGGACCGAGCGGCAGGAGAACCGGCAGGAAGGAAGGACCGAGCGACAGGAGAATCGGCAGGAAGCGTTCGACGACATCAACGTGTATTACCCGCCTTACGGTGGTTACTACGACGATGACGACTGGGACAACTGGGACGTGGCCGTCGGCGTCGTGATCGGCGGAGTCGTTGGCGCCGCCGTTGCGTCCGACGACGATGACGATGACGATGACGACTCTTCGTCCTCCTCGACCGCGACGCTACCCTGCAATCCGACGGTGACGCAGGTCAGCGGCGTGAACTACTACCAGTGTGGCCAGACGTATTACGTACAGGCCTACGGTGGCGATGGACCGATCTACATGCCCGTGCCGCCGCCGAAGTAGCCGTCGAGGGTTGCTTCGCTGAGTTCCGTTTCGGACCCGCCTCCGGCCGTTCGCTTAAGGCGCCAGCTTGCGCTTGATAGCGCGCCCCATTGGTGCCGGGAGGCCTTCGAGCGAACCCAGCACGTAAGGTAGCAGCCTGAGCTTCAGGCCCGCGATCGAACTCGGCACCACGGCCTCGATCAGGTGCGGGCCGGGCGAGCGGAAGGCGCGCTCGAGCGCGGTGACGAAGTCCGCTGTCGTCGTTGCGCGCACCGAGGGAACGCCCATGCCCTGGCCCATCTGCACAAAATCGATTGCGGGCTCGCTGAGGTCGAGCTGGTCCTTCGCCTTGGGACCGGTCGAAGCGGCGCCGACTCGCTGCAGCTCGACGTTGAGGATGGCATACGAGCGGTTGTTCAGAATGACAGCGACGACGTTGAGCCTCTCCCTCGCCATCGTCCACAAGGCCTGGATCGTGTACATCGCCGAGCCGTCGCCGATCAGGGCCAGCACCGGACGATCCGGGCATGCTACGGCAGCGCCCACGGCGCAAGGCAGGCCCTGTCCGATGGCACCGCCCGTGAGGGCGAGCACATCGTGACGAGGCGTGCCGGCGGTCATGATCGGCAGCATGACCCCCGATGTCTGCGCCTCGTCCACGACGATGGCGTTCTCGGGCAGCAGGTGGCCGATCGCCTTGCAGACCTTGTCGGCGGTGAACTTTCCGCGTGGACGGCCCGGGCGCATCGGGGCCTGAAGAGCGGGTGCGGTGTCGCCGGCACCGACGTGCCCGACCAGCTTCTCCAGGCTGCCGAGTACATCCTGTTCGGGGCTCGCCAGCACATGCACCGCGCAGGTGTCCGGCACGAGGTCGCTCTTCTTGCCCGGGTACGCAAAGAACGACACCGGTGACTTCGCATCGACCAGGATCAGGTTGTCCAGTTCCGCGAGCTGCACCGAGGCCAGTTCGGCGAGGTAGGCGATGCGCTCGACGGACGGCAGGCCGGCCCCACGCTCGATCCGCGTCGGAAAGACTTCAGCGAGCAGCTTCACGCCGGCCCTGGCCGCGACGCGCGCGGCCGCCATCAGGGCGGGTTCGCGCAAAGCGCGTCCGCCGAGCAGCAATGCATTCCGGCCGCCGGCCTGCAACAGGCGTCCGATCGCCGCGATGGCGTCGTCCGCGTTGCACGGTGGCGGCATGATCGACGGCGGCGCTGCCGGTACACCGCCGTCGCTCCAGGACACATCGGCCGGCAATATCAGCGTGGCCACCTGCCCCGGCGGGCCCACGGACCTTGCGATGGCCTCGACGGCATCACGGCACAAGGCCGCCGTGCTCCGCGAGGTGCGCACCCAGGGTGAGACGTTGCGCGCGACGGTCTCGATGTCCGATTGCAGTTGGGCGTCGTACTTGACGTGATAGGTGGCGTGATCGCCGACGATGTTGACGACGGGCACTCGACCCTTGCGTGCGTTGTGCAGATTGGCAAGCCCGTTGCCCAGGCCGCAGCCGAGATGCAACAGCGTCGCCGCCGGCTTTCCAGCCATCCGCGCATATCCGTCGGCGGCACCCGTGGCGACGCCCTCGAAGAGACAGAGCACGGCGCGCATTTCCGGTGCACCATCGAGCGCGGCAACGAAGTGCATCTCCGACGTTCCGGGGTTGCTGAAACAGACCGTGACTCCGGCATCCACGAGGGTGCGCATCAGGGCTTCGGCGCCGTTGGGCATGATGGATATCGGTTGCAATGACGACGGCAGATGTCGGAGCCGCATCGTAGCGGAGCCGCCACCGGTGGTCACGACAACGGGCCGCCGGGACTGCGAATCCACTATCATCCGGACTATTGCGGCGCATTCGTCATCGGACCTGCGGTCACAACATCGAGGCCGTGTGTCACAACGCGCCCGGCGAAGGGGACGGAGATGACTGACCCGACCGCATTTCCCGCCGAGGGTGGTTGCGACTGCCGTGCCGTGCGCTATCGGATGCAGAGCACGCCGCTGTTCGTGCATTGCTGCCACTGCCGTTGGTGCCAGCGCGAGTCGGGCGCCTCCTTCGCGTTGAACGCACTGATCGAGGCAGATCGAGTGATCGTAATCGGTCAGCCGCCTGAACTCGTCGACACGCCGTCGGCGAGCGGCCGCGGGCAGGCGATCGCCAGGTGCCCGACCTGCAGGATTGCCGTCTGGAGCCACTATGCCGGCGCCGGACCGCTGTTGAAGTTCGTCCGCGTCGGCACCCTCGACAATCCCGACCTGTTGCCGCCCGACATCCACATTTTCACGGCGTCGAAGCAGCCCTGGGTCGTGATTCCCGCGGGCGTCCCGTCCGTGGTCGAGTACTACGACCGCGAGCGCTACTGGCCAGCCGAGAGCCTGGCGCGACGACGAGCGCTGCTCCGCTGATCGAAGCGCAGCGCGCACGTCAGTCATGCCACGGTGTCCTTCGCCGGGCCGCGATACGCCTGCGACCGTCAACCGGTCACAGGTGATACTTGAGCATCAGGCTGACGGCAGACTGATTCGTGTCGAACGCGGGTGAATTGGGAATCTGGTACTTGTTCCACCAGAGGTCCAGCTCGACACCCGCAAACAGCTTGTCGGGCGCGCCCCAGAAGTTGCCGACGTCGACCGAAACCTGCGGATTGACGTGATAGTTCCAGTCCTCCGATCCGAGGCCGACCACCCAGTCGAAATAGCCGTCCGCGAGAAATCGAGCGCTGCCAACCGAGAACGGGCGGCCGGCGACCATGGTGACCTGGACGTCGTGGAAGCCGTTCCTCGTGCCTTCCGTGAGTTCGCTGCGACCGTACACGTTCAGCTGGAGGTACTTGAACTGGCCGAGCCCGCCGATTGGACCCGACTCGCTCACGTCGAGGTCGAAGCCGACTCCGAGCAGCGCCGCTTCGGACAGGTCGGCATCCTCGCCGCGCTCATACGTGCCAGCGATCAGCACGTCCTTGAAGAGCGAGAACGACAGGTCCTTGCCGAGCGTCTTGCCGAGGCTGAGCCGAGGGCTGATCTCGCCGTACCACGTGCGGTCGGCGGCGCCGTCGGGAGTGCCGTGGAACCTGACGGAGTCGACGAAGATGAAGAGGTCGCCGATTCTCGAGTCGTGAGCATGCTCGTACGTGAACGTCGACTGCTCGTCCGGATCGACTTCGAATCCCCACCCATAAGGCAGCAGCGTCAGACTGTTGTCGGACCAGTTGATGAACGGCTTGGGGTCCGCGGGCGCGGCCTTGAGCACCTTCGGGTGGCGCGCCTCGGCGGAGTTCGCGCGGGGAGGCGTGGCTCCGCGGTAAAGGTCAGTCCGTCGAAGAATCACGTGGCGCCGGGCCGCACCCGCGCGGGACGTCAGGCCTCGAAGGCCATGTAAACGAATCGCGCCACGAACAAGGCCGCGAGCGCGAAAAGCAGCCAGTCGGCGCGGCTGACGCGACGAGCGGCGATCTTCAGGAGGACATAGGCGATCACGCCGAATGACAGGCCGTTGGCAATCGAGAACGTCAGCGGGATCGTGATCAAGGTCAGGAATGCGGGGATCGCGACCACCGGGTCGTCCCAGTCGATCTCCATCAACGGGGACATCATCATGCCGCCCACGAGGATCAGCGCCGGCGCCGTAGCGGCCGCCGGGATCACTTGCGCCCACGGGGCGACGAACAGGGTTGCGAGGAAGAGAAGACCTACGACGACCGCAGTCAGGCCGGTGCGCCCACCCGCCGAGACGCCCGAGGCGCTTTCGATGTAGCTGACCACGGTGGACGTGCCCGCCAGCGAGCCCACGACCGTGGCGCTGGCGTCGGCGAACAGGATGCGGTTCAGGCGCGGGATCGTGCCATCAGGCTGGACCAGTCCCGCCTTCTTGCTGACCGCCACGAGCGTGCCCACGTTGTCGAACAGGTCGACGAACAGGAAGACGAACAGGATCTCCAGCAGCGCCAGGCCGAACCCGTGGCCGCCGATGCCGAGCGCGGCCAGGATATCGAGCTTGAACGCGGTCCCGGTCATCTGCTCGACGTCGTAGGGCTGCGGCACCCACGCCGCGAGGCCCAGGACCCAGCCGAGCACGGCTGTCGAGACGATGCCGATGAGAATCGCACCGCGTACTTTCAGCACCGTCAGGACCGAAAGGATCGCCAGACCCAGCAGCGCGAGTTGAGTTGCAGGCGCGTGAATGTCGCCCAGTCCGACCACGGTGGCAGGATTGGTCACCACCAGGCCCGCGCCGCGCAGGCCGATGAACGCAATGAAGAGGCCGATGCCGGCGGCGATCGCAGAGAACAACGCACGCGGGATGGCATTGACGATCAGCTGTCGCACGCCGGCGAAGGTCAGCACCAGGAACAGGACGCCGGAGATGAACACGAGGCCGAGGGCCGTCTGCCACGGCACCCCCATGCCCTGCACCACGGTGAAGGCGAAGTACGCATTCAGGCCCATGCCCGGCGCGAGCGCGATCGGATAGTTGGCGACCAGCCCCATCAGCAGGCAGCCGATGCCCGCGGCGAGGCAGGTCGCGGCGGCGACGCCTGCGGCCGGCATACCGGTGGTGCTCAGGATGGAAGGATTGACCAGGACGATGTAGGCCATGGTCAGGAAGGTCGTGAACCCGGCCACCACTTCAGTCTGGACAGTGGTTCCGCGCTCGTTGAGCTGGAAGGTGCGGTCGAGGAACGTCATCGGGTGGCCTGCAGGAGGGTGTCGGCTTGCCGACGGACATCCTCCGGCAACCAAAATCGCGCGCGACTCTATTCGAACCCGTCGACGGCGGCCATTGTGTGTGACCGAAGCTCTCACCGCGCCGCCGGGCTCCATCGGGGGCCTTCTCCGACCGCCCGCGGATCGACCCGGGCCGCGTTCGACGCCCCGCTGCAGGCGTCCGGCTCGATCAGGCTTTCGGCGGTCGCAGCAGTTCGACGACCGGCGCGAGTTCCGGCTTGCCGGCCTTGATCTCGTCGTAGGTCAGTCCGCCGAGTTCGTGCGGGAAGACGAGCCAGGCGTCGGTCTCGTGCAGGTAGTAGTGCGGCACGAGGCTCGTGCGGTTGTTGCCCGGCTTGTACCACGGTGTCGCGATGCGGATTTGCCGCGGCATGTTCAGCCGCATCTTGGCCGCGAGTTCGGCCAGCAGGGCCTCGATGCTGTGACCGGAATCGAAGACGTCGTCCACGACCAGCAGTGAATCGCCGGCGTCCGCCTCTTCGATGATGTAGTGCAGCCCGTGCACGCGGATCGTCCTCGCCCGTTCGCCAATGCCGACGTAGGCGGAGGTGCGCACCGCGATGTGGTCCGAACGCACGCCGACGTACTCGAAGTATTCCTGGATCGCGATGCCGACCGGCGTGCCGCCGCGCCAGATGCCGATGATGAAGTCCGGTCGGAACCCGCTGCGGTGGATCTGGGCCGCGAGCCGGAACGAATCCTGCAGCAGGTCGCTTGCGGTGATGAAGGTCTTGTCCATGGCGCGATGATCCGTCCGAATGCACGCGTTGTGGAAGACGGTAACTGCCGCATTCGCCGGCGCCGAATCGCAGGGATCGAGCCCTCAACACACCGAACGGATTCGGATCCAACCCGACGCGCTTTGCCTGGCTCTGATTTACACTTCGCGGCCTGAGTTATGCATTCCGTGGCCCATGAGGAACGATGTGAGTCAAGCGCAACAAGATGTTCAACTGAAAGTCTGGAAAGAGCTCGCCATCAGCAAGCAGATCCTGATGCGAGCGGCCACGGACGCGCTCAGGCTCGACCCGGAGTGCACGCAGGAAGAGCTGAAGGAGGCACTGGAAGCCGCGCTCAAGAGGGTCGCCAAGGCGGATACCGAACTCTTCAACGCGAAGAAGGAGGCGACGGTCGCCATCACTGCGCTCGAGAAGAGGGTAGCCGCTAGCGGTCAGGACCTGGTAATTGCGCAGAAAGCGGCTGACGAGGCGAAAGCCGCGTACGACGGCGCGGTTCAGCAGATGGCCAACCAGCGCGATGCTGCCGCGACGGCGCTGCAGAAGGTCAAGGACTGCCTGACGGAGCGCGAAAAATCGCTCAAGGCGATCAACACGGCGCTGGCCGACACGCCCGCAAACGTCCTGAAGAAAATGAACACGCTCAAGAAACAGAGGCAGGAAGAAGCGGATGCGCGTCGCCAGATCGAGTCCGCGCTGAATACGCTTCGCACCGAGAAGCGTCAGCAGGATCAGAGGTTGGCGGACGTGCTGCGTAATTGCGCGACCGTGGTGAGCCGCTATCGCGACCTGCACGCGCTGTCGCTGAAACTGCATGAGCAGCTCCAGCCGCTGGTCGAGAATGCGAAGAGCGTCCCGGAGATCCCGCAGCTGGATATTAGTTTGCTGGAAGCCATCGAGCGGCCGGCGGATCGGAGCCTGAAAGGCCCCCGCACGAGGGAGCTCCAGGCGGATTCCTGAACGTACTTGTTGACCTTGTCGGAACATGCGACGTACCGGATGCCGCTCGCCGTTCAAGCGCGAGAACGCGCACGCGGATGCAGCGACACACGGCCCTCTCACGGGGCGGGCGAGAGCCCCAGCTCCTTGCGCAGTTGCTTTGCGGTCAGCAGCTGCGTGTAGACCTTGGTGCCCACATCGAATTCCCGCGCGCGCGACAGCGGTCCGACCACGACGGGCTCGAATCCGGCGTCGGCGACCAGCCGCGCGGCGACCGCGAGCGCTTCCTTGTCGTCGCCCGCGAGCGGAATCGCGACGCGCTCGCCCGCGCGATGCGCCTCCCCCTTGAGATCGTTCCAGTTGATCGCGTTGAACGCGCGCACGAGCCTGGTGCCAGGCAGGTACTCGGCGGACGCCACGCCGGTTCCCTGGCGTCGCGCTTCATCGGCCATCGCCCCGTCCCGTTGCGGATATGGGTTTCCAGTGTCGAGCACGACCTTGCCCGCGAGTTCGCTGCGATAGTCGCGGCCGACCTGCGGCAGCGCCATGTACGGCACGGAAATCAGCACCACGTCGCCAAAGGCAGCGGCTTCGCGCGGCGTGCCACTGCGGACTGTCGGCCCGAGCGAGCGCGCGAGATCCTGGAGTTCCTCTGGGTGGCGCGACGAGATCACGAGCTCGTGCCCGGCCTTCGCCCAAAGCGTGGCGAGACTGCCGCCGATGTGACCGGTCCCGATGATTCCGATCCTGAGCGGTGCCTTGTCCGCCGCGCGAACGGCGGTGTCCGGCAGGACGCAGGCAACCACGGCGAAGACCGCGGCCGGGATTGCCAGATGCCACAGACTGGACCGCCGGCTCGCGGCGACCCGACCGATGTTCGTCGTCGTCATGGCGTAGCGCCTTTACGGTTTCGGCTCAGGATGGAGCGGGTGCCAGGAATCAACCGATCCACGACCTGCACGTGATTATGCGCGCCTCCGTGCGGGATTACGTGCGCACGCCATCCGGGCGCCGTATTGGTATGCTCCTGCGCCATGAGTAAACCCCGACTGATTTATTTCGACGCCCCCGTCAGTCGCGGCGAGGAATGCCGCCTCGCCCTGTACGTTGCCGGCGTCGACTTCGATGACGTGCGGATCAACCGTGAGGACTGGCCGGCGATGAAGCCGAAGATGCCTTACGGAGCCCTGCCCGTGCTGGAACTGCCGGGTCACCCGCCGCTCGCCCAATCGAATGCGATCCTGGTTCTGATCGGCAGGCGCCACGGCCTGCACCCAACGGACGACTTCGAGGCGGCGCGTCACGAAGGACTGATGCAGCACGCGGAGGATCTGCGCGCCAAGGTGTCCCCGACCATCCGCATGGGCGACGCCGAGAAGAAGACCGCGCGAGAAGCGCTGGTCGTGGACTACCTGCCGCAGTGGGGCCAGTTCGCCCAGCGGAACATCGGCCGCGGACCGTTCGTCGGCGGCGACAAGATCAGCGTCGCGGACCTCAAGCTCCACATGGTCGTTCGCTGGTTGAGCAGCGGCACCGTCGACCACATCCCCGCGACGATCTTCGCCGGCTATCCGAAGCTGATGGGCGTGCACGACGCCGTGCGCGATCACGCCGTCGTAAGGGCCTGGTACGCGAGGTAGGCTCAGCTCGATCGCACGGCAGGAAGCCCGGGTCACGCGTGAAGTGGAGCGGGTGATGGGAATCGAACCCACGTTAGTAGCTTGGGAAGCTACAGTTCTACCATTGAACTACACCCGCACCGGACGGTGATTCTATGCAGCTTCCCCGGGGCCGGCAAACCGCCCGCAGCGGCCGACGATTGCGGATGCCGCGGCGCGTCGGTCATCGACCCGGCCGACTGTCTCCGGATCATCAAATGCGGGTGAACACTGTACAGCGGATTGTCGATAACACGCGAAACCAGCGCTCTTTCCGGCCCGAAAACGGTTCGGCACGAACCCAGATCAGAGCAAGGAGGATCGCGTTGTGTCGAAGAGAATCGTTCGAGTCCTGGCCCTGGCCGGCGCCCTCGCTTTCGGTGCGGCGGGCGTAGCGCAGGCGCAGAGTCCCGTTCCCGGCAAGCCGGGCACCCTGAACATCGTCGAGACCGCGAGCGCCGTGAACCAGGGGCCGCTCGGGGAATTCGATTACCTGCTCGCCGCCGCCACCTGCGACGCGTTCGACGGCGCGGTCGTCGCGCTGCTGACCGGCACGGACAAGTACACGGTGTTTGCCCCGAGCGACGCCGCGTTCGAGAACCTGCTCCGGACACTCTTCCCGGCCGAGACGCCGACCCCGGCGAAGCTGTGCGCCGACGATCCGAAGCTGCCGCTGGCCGCGGTGCTCGAGGTACTGACGTACCACGTCACCGACGGTCGGCGCTTCTCCAACAGCGTCTTCAACGAGCGCTCGGTGAAGATGGTGGAAATGCTCAACCAGCAGTACATCGTCACGAACCCGAACCTGACCATCAACGACGTCGCGGGCCAGGTCGTGAGGCCTGTCGTCTACCAGGGCACGCCGCTGGTGAACATCAACGCGAGCAACGGGGTGATCCACGTGATCGACACTGTGCTGCTGCCGTTCGCGCCCTGACCGGGGGCCGGCGGACCGACGCCGTCGTCGTGACGAGGCCCCTTCGCGGGGGCCTCGTCGTTTCTGCATGTGAGAACGGTTTGCCGTGATCCGGTCGCGCGCCCGGTAACCTACGCGCCATGACCGCCGTCCAGTTCCGCAATCCCGAGGTCCGACTGTCCGAAGCGCTGGAGACGACGCGCGCCGCCGTCTCAGGCCACGTCGTGACGCTGCGTGAACTCCTGGGCCTCGTCGGCGAACAGGGATTGCTCGTCTTCTGCGCGATCCTGGCGATGCCGTTCTTGCTGCCGGTCAGCTTGCCGTTCATGAGCACTGCGCTCGGGGCGCCGATGCTGCTGATCGGCTGGGCGGTCGTCATGAACCGCGTACCGTGGCTGCCGGACCGCCTGCTCGATCGCTCGCTGCCGACGCAAGCGGTGCTGCACGTGCTGGAGCGCGCCGCGCGCGCGGCCGCGCGTTTCGAGCACCTCGTGCGCCCTCGCGTGCTCGACATGACGGCCACCGCGGCCATCAACCGCCTGAACGGCGGCGTGCTGGTGGTGGTGGTCGTGTTGTTGATGGCGCCGTTGCCGTTGGTGCCGCTCGGCAATACGCTGCCGGCCATCGCGATCATCTGCCTGTGCCTCGGCATGGCGGAGCGCGACGGCGTGATCGTGCTGCTCGGCTACGTGTTCACGCTCGTCTCGGCGGCGTACCTCGGCGGTTTGTTCTGGCTCGCAGCGCGGACCGGGCGCAACATCGACGACGCATGGCGCCTGCTGACCGCGATGCTCGAACGCTTGTTCTAAGTCAAGGTGTCGGCGGGCGCCGCCACCTACAATGCGATCCTCGACATCCGGCCAGGAGGCCCCGCATGAGCACATCCAGGTTCCCCTTCGCAATCGCCGGCGCCGCGCTGCTCGGCTTAGCGCTTGCAGCAAGCGGTCAGCCGGCGCAGGAACACGAGCATTCGCACCCTGCCGACACGGCGCTGGTGAGCAAGCTGGAACTGGACGCGGGCAAGCCTTGGCCGACCGACGCCCCGCTGCGCTCCGGCATGGCGGCGATCCGCACGGCCTTCGACGCCGACCATCCCGCCATCCACGAGGGCCGCGAGTCCGACGCGCAGTACGAAGCGCTCGCCGGACGCATCGAGCGTGAAGTCAATTCGATCGTCGCGAACTGCAAGTTGCCGGCCGCAGCCGACGCGCAGCTGCACTACGTCGTCGGCGACCTGTTGCAGGGCGTGGCGCTGATGAAAGGCAGCGACGCCGGGAAGTCACGACACGATGGCGCGGCGCGAGTACATGCCGCGTTGCTCGCGTACGGCAAGTACTTCGACGATCCGAGCTGGCCCAGGGAGGGGTCCGGCCCGTCTCACGATCACTGACCGTCGCCGGTCTCGTGCTCCGCCAGGCGCCACGGATGTTCCACTTCGAACCGGCGCGCCAGGTAATCGACGACCGCACGTACCTTGGCCGAGAGGTGACGGCGGCTCGGATACACCGCCGCGATCGGTGAGCGCGGCGGCCGGTACCCGGGCAGCAGCGGCACGAGTCGTCGCGCCCGGATTTCATGCGCGACGATGAAGTCCGGCGCGTAGACGACACCGAGGCCCTGTGTCGCCAGCGATGCCAGCAGCTGGCCGTTGTTGGCGCGGTGACGCGGCGAAATCCGCACGGTCACTTCCTCGCCGGCGGCGTTTGCGTCAGTGAAACGCCACGCGTTGGGCAGACCGACGTTCGCGTAGCTCAGGCATTCGTGACGGGTCAGGTCGGCGGGCGTCGTGAGCGGCACGCGACATCGCTCGAGGTACGCCGGCGCCGCGCAGCAGACGATCTGCGTCCATTCGAGCCGTCGCGAGACCATGCCCTGCTGCCCGATGTTGCCGATGCGCACTGCGAGGTCGAATCCTTCCTCGACGAGGTCCACGGCGCGGTCGGAGACATCGACGTCGAACACCACGTCCGGGTGTTCCGCCGCGAAATCGGCGAGCGCCGGTGCGAGATAGTGGATGCCGAAACTCACCCCGCACGTGAGCCGGAGCGTGCCTTTCGGTGCGGTCGCGGCCACGCGCACGGAGGCTTCCGCATCGTCGAGGTCAGCCAGCAGCTGCACGGCGTGCTCGTAGAACGACTGTCCGGCTTCGGTCAGCGACAACCGGCGCGTGGTCCGATTGAGCAATCGAGCGTCGAGGTGGGCTTCGAGCTCCGCGACCTGACGCGATACCGCGGACGTCGAGACGCCCAACCGCTCGGCGGCGCGCGCAAAACTGCCGACTTCGACGACTTTGGCGAAGGCCTGGATGGCCAGCAGACGATCCATGGTCTGGATTGTTGCACAAATCACAACAATCCATCACGGCGGACCCCGTTTATCAACCGGCGACGCAGGTCGATCATGCCCTCCATGGCCATCCGGCCCCGCAGAGAGGAGCAAGAAACATGAAGCTGTATTACACGCCCGGCGCCTGCTCGCAGGCCCCGCACATCGCCATCCACGAGCTCGGGCTGCCGTACGAAGCCGTGCAAGTCGACCTCGTCAAACACACGCTGCCCGACGGCTCCGACTACCGGGCGATCAACCCGAAGGGGTACGTGCCGACGCTCGAACTCGACGACGGCACGCGCATCACCGAGGCCGGCGTGATCCTGCAGTACCTGGCTGACCAGAAGCCCGGCCGTCTCGCGCCGGCGTTCGGCTCCATGGCACGCTGGAAGCTGATGGAGTGGGTCGCGTTCATTTCGACCGAAGTCCACAAGGGGTTTGGCCCGCTCTGGAACCCGAAGACGCCCGCAGACGTGCGCGAACGCACGGTGCAGGCGCTCGGCAACCGGTTCGGCCTGATCGCGCAGACGCTCGAGAAGCAGCCTTACCTGACGGGCAACGAGTTCTCGATTGCCGACGCGTACCTGTTCGTCGTGCTGAACTGGAGCGGGTTGCACAAGGTCGACCTGACCCCGTGGCCGGCGTTGCGGCAGTTCCAGGCGCGCGTCGCCGCGCGTCCGGCCGTGCAGGCGACGCTGAAGGCCGAAGGCCTGGCCGCGTAACTCACGGAGGACGTCACGATGACACGCCTGCCGACGCTGTTCGTATCGCACGGCTCGCCGCTGCACGCGGTCGATGCGGGCGGCGCCGGCCAGGCGTGGCGCGCGATCGTCGAGGTGCTGCCGAAGCCGCGGGCCGTCCTGATCGCGTCGGCGCACTGGGAGACGGCGCTGCCGATGCTGACGGGCGGCACGCAGCTCGCAACGATCCACGATTTCGCCGGTTTCCCGGAGGAGCTCTATCGCATCCGCTACGACGCGCCCGGCTCGCCGGAACTCGCCCAGGAGGCCTCGGCGCTCCTGCACGAGGCGGGGATCAGCGCCTCGATCAACGCCTGTCGCGGCATCGACCACGGCGCGTGGGTGCCGCTCAAGTGGATGTACCCCGGCCGCGACGTGCCCGTCGTGCAGCTGTCGGTGCAACCTCAGCTCGGTACGGCACATCACCTCGCGGTCGGCCGTGCACTGGTGCCGCTCGCCGCGAGCAACGTGCTCGTGATCGGCTCGGGGCACGTCACGCACAACCTGCGCGACTGGTTCGCGGCGCGCGGGAACGGCCCAGCCTTGCCCTACGTCGCGGAATTC
>DASSJN010000233.1:0-28620 GCA_035691185.1 Steroidobacteraceae bacterium | reverse complement strand
GGGATGCAGGACGATCGCACCGGGCTTGGCGTAGCGGATCGTGTGCTCCGTGATCCCCCATTCGCGCAGGAACGCGTCGACGTCCGGGATCTGCGACGTGTCCATGCGCTCCTTCTGGATGCGCAGCGCCATGATCACGTCGACGCCGCGGAGGCCGTCCTCGAGCGATGCGAAACGCCTCGCACCGACGAGCTCGTCGTCGTCGGGCGCCAGCGCCGGCGGCGACACGAGCCGCAGGTCGCCGACGCCGAGCGTCAGCAGCGCAGTGCCGCTCGAGCGCGCGACGCGGGAATGCTTGATGTCGCCCACGATCGCGACGCCGAGCGAGCGGAGGTCCTTGCCCTTGCGCTGGCGGATCGTCAGCACGTCGAGCAGGCCCTGCGTCGGGTGCGAGACGTGCGCCTCCCCGGCATTGAGCACGCTCACGTGGGGCTGCACGTGCGCGGCGACGAAGGCGGGCACGCCCGGCTCCGAGTCGCGCATCACGAACACGTCGACGCCCATCGCCTGCAGCGTGTAGATCGTGTCCAGCACCGTCTCGCCCTTCACGCGCGAGGACGAGTGCAGGTCGAGGTTGACGACGTCGGCGCCGAGCCGCCGGGCCGCCAGTTCGAACGAGACGCGCGTGCGCGTACTGGGCTCGAAGAACAGGTTGGCGACGGTGCGGCCGGCGAGGCTGCCGTCGCGGGCAGCCATGTCGCCGGGCTGGCGCACGTAGAACTGCGCGAAGTCGAGCAATCCCTTGAGTTCGTCCGCCGGCAAGCCCTCGAGCGTCAGCAGGTGACGCAGGCGCCCGGCGTGGTCGCGTTGCAGGTCTCGGCCGGTGTCGGTCTTCAACGGCATCTCCCCTTCCTCTCTCTCATCCACGTCTCCAGGATCAACCGCGCCGCGCCGGCGTCGATGTCCTGGGGTCGGATCCGCCGCGCCCGCGCACCCGACCGGCGCTCGCTGCGCAACTCGTCGTACGCGGCGGCCGAGGTCAGGTGCTCGTCGACGTAATCCACGGGCAGCCCGCTACGCCGCGCGAGCTTCTGGCCGAAGGCGCGACAGGCCGCGGTCGTGGTGGTCTCCGAACCGTCCATATTATAGGGGAGCCCGACGAGCAGCCGCGTCGGCGCCCAGCGCGCAATGCACGTATCGACGGCGGACCAATCGGCGGTTCCGTCCTTCGCGGGCAGCGTGCCGACGGCCGTGGCGGAGCCGGTCAGCGTCTGGCCCACCGCAACGCCGATGCGCCGCGTGCCGAAGTCGAACGCGAGCAGCACCTCGCCCGCAGCCGGGGCACGGCCGGGCGTCCCGGGCATTGTCGGATCGTCGGGGTTCAGGCGTGTCCCGCGTCGCTGCTCAGAGAGCGCAGGTCCACGCCCAGCAACCGCGCGGCCGCCTGCCAGCGCTGCTCGACCGGCGTCGCGAAGAGCACGCGGTCGTCGGCGTCGACGGTGAGCCAGGCGTTGCGCGCCAACTCCTCCTCGAGCTGGCCGGCGTCCCACCCCGCGTAGCCGAGCGCGATCACGGCGCTGTCCGGGCCTTCGCCTGCCGCGAGCGCGTCGAGGATGTCGCGCGACGTCGTCAAGTGCATCTTCTCGGAAAACGGCAACGACGATTCCCACCTGCCCGCCGGCGAATGCAATACGAAGCCGCGCTCGGTCTGCACGGGCCCGCCGCGCAACACCGGCTGGTCGTTCACGCGCGAGCGTTTCGCGTCGAGCCCGAGCTGCTCGAAGACCTCGCCGAGCGTCATCGGCAGCGTGCGGTTGATCACGATGCCGAGCGCACCGCGGTCGCTGTGCTCGCAGACGAGCGTCACGGTCTGCGCGAAGTTCGGGTCGTCCATCGCCGGCATGGCGATCAGGAACTGGTTGGTGAGGTAGTCCGCCACGGTGGCGACAGTATCGCGCGCTACGGGGTGCCCGTGAATACCGCGCCTTCGCCGCCCAGCCGTCCGTCCAGGAACTGCCACTCGTAGGCAAATCGGAGCACGGGATAGCGCGCACGCAGGGTGGTCGAGAAAGGGTCGAACGGCGCCGCGAGCCGGACGATCCCGACCGCGGCCTGGTCGAGTTCGGCGTGTCCGCTCGAGCGACGGACGACCACGGATTCGAGCGACCCGTCGGCGCGGATCGCGACCTCGAGCACGGGGTTGCCCGACATCTGCCGGCGACGCGCCTCGTTGGGGAAATTGAGCGTGCCGACGCGTTCGATCCGGCGCTTCCACCCGTCGAGGTACGTGGCGATCGCCGACTCCCGCGTGTCCGCCAGCAGCTTGCCGTCGGCCGAGCGCCGGCCGCGCAGGTGCAACTCGCGTTCGTTGGCCGCGGCGTCGAGCCCCACGGTCGGCGGCGGCGCCGGCTGTGCGTGGAACACGGGTGGGCTCTCCGGTCGGTCGGTACCGGCGGGCAGCCGCTCGGCTTCGAGCGCGCGTCGGGCCAGCACGGATTCCAGGCCGGGCAGCGCCTCGAGCGCGACCGGCTCGAGCTCGGGGTCGACCGCCACGTCGGCGGCGGGGTCCGGAGGCCGGGGACGCGCTTCGGGCAGCGAGCTGCGTTTCGCCTGCTCGCTCGTGCCGCTGCCTTGCTGGTTGCGCTGAGCGAGATAGGCCGCGTCCTCGTTCGACCCGGGAGCCTCCGGACCGGACGGCACGAGCAGGATTTCGAGCATGGGCAGCGGGTGCTGGTCGAGCGGCAGCGCGCTGAACTTGACGCCCATGATCACCAGGCCGTGGGCGAGCGCGGCGACGAACACGGCCGTCGCCAGCCGGTCGCTGGACGGGTCGCGTCGTCGACGCGAGGGTCGCGCGGTCATCGCCCTAGCCTGCTGTCCCGAGCCGGCGCGCGACGGCGTCCATGAGCGTGCCGGCGATGTCGATGCCGAACTGCTTGCCGAGCTCGCGGACGCCGGTGGGGCTCGTCACGTTGATCTCCGTGACGTAGCCGCCGATGACGTCGAGCCCGACGAACAGCATGCCCCGCTCGCGCAGAACCGGTCCGATCTGCGCGGCGAGCCAGCGGTCGCGTTCGTCAAGGGGTCGACCCACGCCCTTGGCGCCGGCGGCCAGGTTGCCGCGATTGTCCGCTTCGGTCGGGATGCGCGCCAGAGCGTAGGGCGCGGGTTCGCCGTCCACCAGGATCACCCTCGCGTCGCCGGTCGTGACGATGTCGGGGATGTAGCGTTGCACGATCGCGTAGCGCGTGCCGTACTCCGTGAGCGTTTCGAAGACCACGTTCGTATTCTTGTCGCCTAGGTCGACGACGAAGACCGAACGACCGCCCATGCCGTAGAGCGGCTTGCAGACGACGCGGCGGTGCTCGCGCAGGAAGGCGTGCATGTCGCCCATGTCACGCGTGATCAGCGTCGGGGCGCAGCACTGCGGAAACCAGGCGGTGTAGACCTTCTCGTTCATGTCGCGCAGGCCCTGCGGCCGGTTGACGACGAGCGCTCCCTGGACCTCGGCCCGCTCGAGGATGTAGGTGGCGTAGATGTACTCGGTGTCGAACGGCGGGTCCTTGCGCATGAGGATCGCCGCGAAGTCTCCCAGGCGGGAAACGACCGGCTCGCCGCGAGTGAACCAGTCCTCGTCGTGCTCCCGCACCGTGAGAGGATGGGCCCGACCCATCGCGACGCCGTCACGCAGCCAGAGGCCGCCGAGCTCCAGGTAGTGGACGTCCCAGCCGCGCTTCTGCGCGGCGAGCAGCATGGCGAGCGTGGTGTCCTTGCGGGGCTTGATCTTGTCGATCGGGTCCATGACCACGGCGATGCGCAAAGGCTGGTTCGACATGCAGGCTCCGGTCGAGCGCGGCCGTCCAGACGGCCACTGTGATGGCCGTCATGGTATCTAAAGCCGCCAATGGCAGGGGGGTGACCAATATGTTAAAACGCCTGCGCGAGCGGTAGCCTCGCGCCTAGCGTCGCACTGCCAGCACGCGCATCCGCTTCCGAGGGTCGAGAGGGCATGGAAAACACGGCAGCCAGCAACAGCCGACCGCGGCTGGCCGGCCTCAAGGTGCTGGTCATCGACGACAGCAAGACCATCCGGCGCACGGCCGAGACGCTGCTGGCGCGCGAGGGGTGCGAGGTCTTCACGGCGGTGGACGGCTTCGACGCGCTCTCGAAGGTCGCCGACCACCAGCCCGACATCGTCTTCGTCGACATCATGATGCCGCGCCTCGACGGCTACCAGACCTGCTCGCTGATCAAGCACAACAAGGTGTTCCGCTCGATCCCGGTCATCATGCTCTCCAGCAAGGACGGCCTGTTCGACCGCGCCCGCGGCAGGATCGTCGGCTCCGAGCACTACCTGACCAAGCCGTTCACGCGCGAAGAGCTGTTGAGCGCGATCGAAACCCACGTCCAGCGCGCCTGATTCCGGAGGTTCCCCCGTGGCATTGGTTCTGATCGTGGACGATTCCCCCACTGACGTTCACGTGATGCAGAAGGCGCTCGAGCAGCATGGCTTCCGGACGGCCGCCGCGGCCGACGGCAGCGAGGGCCTGCGGCTCGCGCGCGAGATGCACCCCGACCTGATCCTGATGGACATCGTGATGCCGGGCGTCAACGGCTTCCAGGCCACGCGCGAACTCGCGAACGACCCGCAGACGCGCAAGATCCCGGTGATCATGGTCACTTCCAAGTCCCAGGAATCGGACCGCGTCTGGGGCCTGCGCCAGGGCGCGGTCGACTACATCGTCAAGCCGGTCGCCACGGAGCAACTCGTGCGCAAGGCGCAGGCCGCGATCGCCACCTGAGCCACATGCAAGGCGCCACTGGCCTGCGTTCGCTGCGCGAGCGCCCCTACGAACTTCTGCGGGAGATCGACCGTCGCGCCCGTGCCGCCGCGCAGGGCCAGCCGGAAGCGGTCGCGAGCGGCCCCGAATGGGTCGGCATCGCGTTCCGCCTCGGCGGCGAAGCGTTCCTGCTCGCACGCGAGGAAACCCGCGAGGTGCTCTCGTACCCGCCCACGATCACGCGCGTCCCCGGCGCGCGCTCCTGGATCCGCGGCCTCTCGAACGTGCGTGGACAGCTGCTGCCGGTGGTCGATCTCCGCGCATTCCTCGGCGCCGGTGCCACCTCGATGACGCGGACGAGCCGCGTGCTCGTCGCGAACCACCGCGAGATTCCCGCAGGCCTCGTGGTCGACGAGGTCATGGGATTCCGCCGGTTCTTCGAAGGCGAGTTCTCGGCCGATCTGCCGCCGACGCTGCTGCGATGCGAGCGCTACCTCGCCGGCGCGTTCAAGCGGGGCACCGAGGTGTGGCCCGTCTTCAGCATCAAGACGCTGCTCGAGAGCCAGCAGTTCATGCAGGCCGCGGCGTCCTAGCCGCGGCCCACGACGACCGACAGGGTGACGACATGACCAACAGAATCGACGCCGCTCGCCTGCAGCCGACGCTGCTCGGGGTGGCGCTCGTCGCGGCCCTGCTGGCTGCGCTGGCCCTGCTGCTGACCGGCCGCGCGATGCAGCAGCAGTCCCAGCTGCGCGAGCACATGGCGTCGCTCACGTCGCTGTCGCAGAACATCCCGTTGCAGGGGCAGGCTGCGGTGCGCGGTTCCGCCCCCGCCTTCGATGCGCTCGCCGCGTCGCGTGCCCGGCTCGAGCGGGTCATCGACGAGATCAACGCGGGCAAGTCTGCTCTCGGCCTGCTGGCAAGCCCAAGCGCACGCGTGCTCGGCGGCGAGAACGGCTGGGCCGCGTTGCTCGAGCAGTCGCAGGCCGTGCTCGACGGTCGCGAAGCCGCGCTGCAGGCGCAGAAGACCGCGGCCGACGTGCGCGAATCCACGCCGCGGCTGCTGTCGACGGCGGCCGGCGTGCTCAAGACCATGGGCCCGGTCCGCCCCGACTCCATCAACCGCAGTTTCGAGCGCTTCGAGTTGCGGGCGCAGGCGGTCGAGCAGGACCTTTCGGCGCTCGCCGACGGCACCGCACCGATCGAAGCGGCGGCGCGACGATTGACCGACAGCGTCGACTTCATGCAGCAGGTCGCAGCCGGCGTGGCGGGGGAGGCGAATACGCTCGGCATCGCGCCGGCGACCGGCGAGGCGGCGACGGCCGCCCAGGCGCTGCTGACCGCGTTCCGCAGCGAGGCTGAGCAGGTGCGCGCCGTGATCGCGCTCGCCGACCAGCTCGAGCAGATGCAGGCGGCGCGCAACGCGCTGACCGAGACCGGCGCGGGCTTGAGCGCCGGACTCGCGAAGATCGACACGAGCGGCGCGATCCGCTCGGGCGGCTTCCTCGCGAGCCCGTGGCTGCCGCTGTTCTTCATCGTCGTCACGCTGCTCGCGCTCGCGGCGGCCGCGTGGCTGCAGCGGGAACTCGCGGCGCTGCGCAAGGCGGCCGAGCACCAGGCCCGCCAGAACGAGCGCAACCAGCAGGCGATCCTGCGGCTGCTCGACGAACTCTCGAGCCTCGCCGACGGCGACCTGACCGTGCAGGCCACGGTCACCGAGGACATCACGGGTGCGATCGCCGACTCGATCAACTACGCGATCGAGGCGCTGCGCGAGCTCGTCGTCACGATCAACGATTCCGCGGTCAAGCTCGACGCCGCCACGCGCCAGACCCAGGCGCTCTCGAACCACCTGGCCAAGGCGTCGTCGGCGCAGTCGAAGCAGATCGGTGCGGCCTCGGAGTCGATCACCGCGATGGCGGCGTCGACCGAGGAAGTCTCGGGCAACGCCGAGCGGTCGGCCGACGTCGCGCGCCACTCGGTCGAGATCGCGCACAAGGGCGGCGACGCCGTGCGTCGCACGATCGACGGCATGAACGCGATCCGCGAGAACATCCAGGAGACCTCGAAGCGCATCAAGCGCCTGGGCGAGAGCTCGCAGGAGATCGGCAACATCGTCGAGCTGATCAACGACATCGCCGAGCAGACCAACATCCTCGCGCTCAACGCTTCGATCCAGGCGTCGATGGCCGGGGAGGCGGGGCGCGGCTTCGCGGTCGTGGCCGACGAAGTGCAGCGGCTCGCCGAGCGCGCGGCCAACGCGACCAAGCAGATCGAGGTGCTGGTGCGCACGATCCAGGCGGACACCAACGAGGCCGTGGTCTCGATGGAGCGCACCACGACCGACGTCGTCGGCGGCGCGCTGCTCGCCGAGAACGCGGGCGCGGCGCTCGAGGAGATCGAGCAGGTGTCGAACCAGATCGCCAGCCTCGTGCAGAACATCTCCGCGAGCTCGCGGCAGCAGGCGGGCGTGTCGCAGAGCATCTCGCGCAACATGCAGGTGCTGCGCGAGATCAGCTCGCAGACGGCCGAGAGCACCACGGCGACGTCGACCTCGATCGGCAAGCTGGCCGAGCTCGCCGCGCAGCTGCGCAAGTCGGTCTCCGGGTTCCGGCTGCCCGGATCGCTGGCCAACGGTGCCACCGGCGAATACCAGGCCCCGCGGCAGGAAGGAATCGCCCCGACCCCGCCCGAAGCGAGCAGCAACGTGCGACGCATCGGCAGCGTGGCCGGCTGACCGAGCGGCGGCCCCGACGTGATGAACGAACCCCTGCCGCTCGCGACGGTGGACGAGGCCCACGCCTCGTTGCAGGTGATTGCGCGCGAGATCGCGGCCGAGCTCAACGAAGCCCGCGTCGCACTCGAAGCTTTCGCCGAGAAGCCGGAGGACCGCGGCGCGCTGCACCGCTTCGCGGCGCACATCCACCTCGCGCGTGGCGCACTGCGCCTGGCCGAAGTGTACGGCGGCTCGCTGCTCGGCGAGGAAATGGAGCACGTCGCGCGCTACGTCGACGCGCACTCCGGCGACGGACGGGCCGATGCGGACGGGCTCGACGCGCTCATGCGCGCGATGGAGCAACTGCCGTCGTACGTCGAGCGCGTCGCGAACGGCGCGCGGGACCTGCCGATCATCCTGCTGCCGCTGCTGAACGACCTGCGCGCCGTGCGCGGCGCCGCGCTGCTTTCCGAGGGCACGCTGCTGCTGTTGAACCTGCGGTCCGACGCGCAGGCGCGCCCCTCATCGCCGTTCGCCGGAGACCGTGAGGTCGCCGACCTGGCACGCAAGCTGCGCCCGCGCTTCCAGCTCGCGCTGCTCGGCTGGATCCGCGGCGAGCGCGTCGACGAGAACCTGCACCACCTGTCCGAGATCGCCTCCCAGTTCGAGCAGGCTGCCTCGACCCAGCCCCTCTACCAGCTCTGGTGGGTCGTGCAGGCCGTGATCGAGGCGCTGCGTTCCGGCGGCATCGACGCGAACGTGTCGGTCAAGCGCCTGCTCGGCCATGTCGACCGCGAGCTGAGACGGCTCGCCGACTCCGGCGAGAACCGGTACGCCGAAACGCCTCCTACAGACGTGCTCAACAACCTGCTGTATTACGTGGCGCGGAGCACCACGGCCGGGCCGGTCGTGAGCGAGGTGCGCCAGTCGTTCGGCCTGCAAGACATGGTCGAGGCGCAGGATGTCGAGGCGACGGAATCGGCCGATACGCTCTCGGCGCCGAGCGTGCGGCTCATGCGCACGGTCGCCGCCGCGATTCGCGAGGACCTCACGCGCGTCAAGGACGTGCTCGACATCTTCGTGCGCAAGGGCGCGACGCAGGTCGACGACCTCGCGCCGCAACTCGAGATGCTGCGCAAGATCAGCGACACGCTCGGCGTGCTGGGGCTGGGTGCATTGCGGTCCCGCGTCGAAGGCGAGCTCGAGTCGCTCAAGGCCATCGTCGACCGCCGGATCCCGCCGGACGACACCGCACTGCTGGGCATCGCCGCCGCGCTGATCGCGGTCGAGGACAGCCTCGATTCGCAGCTCGTGCGCCTGATCCTGCCCGAGAGGGACGCTGGCCAGGCGCAGCCTGGCGAACCGACCGACGACGAGTTCCGCCTCGTGCAGGAAGCTGTGCTGCGCGAGTGCATCGTGAACATGGCGCGCATCAAGGAAGCGGTCACCCACTCGCTGTCCGCGCCGGCGGAGGCCCAGGGCCTGGACCAGGTGCCGCAACTCGTGCGCGGCATCACGGCGGGCCTGCTGATGCTCGGCAAGCAGCGGGCGGTCGAGATCATGGAAGGCGTCGGCCGCGCGCTCGGCAGCATCGTGCGTCCCGACGCGGCGTCACTGACGCCGGCGCGGCTCGAACGGCTCGCCGACGCGGTCGTCGCGGTCGAGTACTACATGGAGACGCTGCAGGCCGGCCGTGCCGACCAGTGGCAGATCCTGGACGCCGCCGCGGCGCGGCTCGCCGAGATCGAGCCGGCGACGGCGAGGGTGCTGTCCTGGCGCGAAGCGACGGCGCCGACTGAATTTCAGGCCGATCGAACGCAGCGCATTCCACCCGTCACCGCCGAAGAGGCGGCTGCCGCCGAGCCTGCAGCGGCAGTGCCGCCACAGGCCGCCGCCGCGGCGGCTGTGCCGACGACCGCCGACCTCGAGTTCCTGCAGCTCTTCGTCGAGGAAGCGCGCGAGAACGTGGACCGCCTGCGCGCGCTGTTCCCGCAATGGGAGCAGAACCCGCTGGACGCCGACGCGCTGCGCGACCTGAGACGCTCGTTCCACACGCTGAAGGGCAGTGGCCGCATGGTCGGCGCGCGCCGGGTCGCCGAGTTCTCGTGGAGCATCGAATCGCTGCTCAATCGCGTGATCAGCCAGACGCTCGCGCGCTCGCCCGAGATCGTGGCGGTCGTCCGCGACGCGGTGGCCGCGATGCCGCAGCTGATCGACGAGATCGACGGTGGTGCGCCCGCGGGCACCGACATCGCGGAGATCATGGCGCGTGCCGACGCGCTCTCGGGTCGCGAGGGGCCTGCGCTGCCCGGTCCCGAGGCGGCTGCTCCGCGCGTAGCGCCGGCCGAGACCGCGGCCGCGGCCGTGCTCGAGGAGTCGACGACCGAACCCGCGCCGGTGGCGGAGGCCGCGACGGATGAGCCGCGCATGGACCCCGTGCTGCGCGAGATCTTCCGCAAGGAGACCGCCGGGCACATCCGCGTCGTGCGCGAGTACCTCGAACGCTGCGCGCGTGGTTTCGCGCCGCACGCGGTTACGGAGGCGCTCTATCGCGCCTGCCACACGCTGAGCGGCATCGCGAAGACCGCTGGCGCACGCCAGGGGATCAAGGTGGCCGAACCGATGGAGCACTACGTCCGCAAGCTCCACGACAACGGTCACGGCCTCGACGGCCAGGCGCTCGAGCTGCTCGCCGAGACCGTGCAGCTGCTCGAGACGGTCTCCGAGCACGTCGACGAGGACACCGGCTTTTTCCCCGAGCAAGGTCGGCTGACCGCGGGCTGGCTCGCGCTCGACCGTGCGCTCGACGCCGAACTCGCGCGGCTCGCCGAGGCGGCGGAGCGCACGCTGGCCGATGCGTGGCGCCCGGATTCGGCCGAGCCGGAGGCGACGGTCGTGCCGTCCACGCTACGTTCGGCCGAAGACCACACCGAACCGTCGTTACGGACCCTGACCGAGGAGGGGCTGCGCGCGGTCGAGCCGGGCCGCGACCACACGACGCCGCACGAAGCGCTGCCCGAGCGTATCGACGTGCCGGCCGCGCCGGAGCCCGAGGCCGAGCGCGAGACGGAGGAATTCGACGCCGACATCGCGGCTATCTTCGGCGAGGAAGCGACCGAGTTGCTCGAACAGGCGGAAGCCGCGTTCGCGCGCTGGCGGTCGGACCGCGTCGACCGCAGCCAGGTCACCGAGCTCAAGCGGCTGCTGCACACGCTGAAGGGTGGCGCCCGCATGGCCGGTATTCGCGCCATGGGCGACCTGAGCCACGAGGTCGAATCGTTCCTCGCAGACGTCGAAGCGAGCGAATCCCGCGGCGACGAGGCGACGCTCGACGTGCTGCAGGCCTCGCTGGACGAACTGCATCGCATGCGCGAGATGGCCAACTCCGGTCTGCCCATCGCGCAGGCGACGGGCCTGATCGCGCGTATCCGTGCGTCCGGCGTCGCGGCGCCCGCGCTCCCGTCGGAACTGCCGGTCGAAGCTCCCGCAGGGGCGGCCAAGCCGGCCGAGCCGGCCGAGCCGGTCGAGACCGTCGAGGCCGAAGCCGAGTTGGTCACGTCACAGCCGTCACCCGAGCAGATCGTCGAGTCGATCCTGCTCGGCGCCGAAGCGGAGGAAGCGCCGGTACCGGTCGAGGGCATCGAAGTCGTCGAGACACCGGCCATCGAGGAAGTCGAGGTCGTGAATGCGGAACCGGACTGGCTGATCGTCGAGGAAGCGCCCGCGGGCGAGGAGGCCGTGCTCGGCGAGCAGCTGCCGATGACACCCGAAGCGACATTCGTCGAGGAAGCAGCGGAACTGCCGCTAGCCGAACCTCCTGCGGTGCCGCTCGAACCGGCCTTCGAACCGGTCGCCGCGACCTACACGCCACCGGTGCTGCCGGGCCGCGAACCCGTGACGCCCACGGAGCGCGCCGAGCTCGCGCGCGTGGACGCCGAACTGCTTGACGACCTGCTCAACAACGCGGGCGAGGTCAGCATCTTCCGCGCCCGCATCGAGCAGCAGATGACCTCGATCGAGTTCAACCTCGCCGAGCTCGACCGCACGGTCACGCGACTGCGCGAGCAGCTGCGCAAGCTCGAGATGGAGACCGAGGCGCAGATCCTGCACCGCCACCAGGGCGAGGAGGCCGTGCACCGCACCGACTTCGACCCGCTCGAACTCGACCGTTACTCCACGATCCAGCAGCTCTCTCGCGCGCTCGCCGAGTCGGTCAGCGACGTCGCGAGCATCGAGGGGCTGCTCGCCAACCTGAACCGCGACACCCAGAACCTGCTGCAGCAGCAGGGCCGGGTGGTCACCGAGGTGCAGAACGGGCTCATGCGCACGCGCATGGTGCCGTTCCAGCGACACGTGCAGCGCCTGACGCGCATCGTGCGCCAGGCTGCGACCGAGTCGGGCAGGAAGGCGGAGTTCGTCGTCGAAGGCGCCACGGGCGAGCTCGACCGGCAGGTGCTCGAGCGCATGCTGCCGCCGTTCGAGCACATGCTGCGCAATGCCGTGATCCACGGCATCGAGCCGCCGGAGCAGCGGCTCGCGGCGGGCAAGCCGGAGACGGGTCGCATCACGATGAAGCTGCAACGCGAGGGCGCCGAGGTGGTCATCGTGGTCGAGGACGACGGCGCCGGGCTCAACGTGCCGGCGATCCGTATCAAGGCGCGCCAGATGGGCCTGCTGCGGCCCGACCAGGAACTCACCGACGAGGAAGCGCTGCAGCTCGTGCTCGAGCCCGGCTTCAGCACGGCCAGCCGGCTGACGCAGTCCGCGGGTCGCGGTGTCGGCATGGACGTGGTCGCCACCGAGGTCAAGAAGCTCGGCGGCGGGCTGTTCATCGAGTCGCAGGCGGGTTACGGCGCGCGCTTCACGATCCGCCTGCCGTTCACGCTGGCGATCACGCAGGCGCTGATCGTGCGCGTGCACGACGAGCTGTTCGCGCTGCCGATGGCCACCGTCGAAGGTGTCGCGCGGCTCACCCGCAGCGAGATCCAGCGCCACCTCGAGGAAGAACACCCGACGTTCGAATACGGCGGCCACATCTATCGCTTCCAGCACCTCGGCACGTTCGTCGGGAGCGGGCCGTCGGCGCTGCCGGAGACGGACGCCGCGCTGCCGGTCATCCTGGTGCGTGCCGGCGAGCATTCGACAGCGCTCGTGACCGACGAGCTGCTCGGCAGCCGCGAGATCGTCGTCAAGCCGGTCGGCCCGCAGATCGCGAGCATCCGCGGCATCTCCGGCGCCACGATCCTCGGCGACGGTCGCATCGTGGTCATCCTCGACATGGGGACGCTCGTGCGTTCCGAATGGCGCGCGCGCTCGGCCGAGGGCGCACGCCCCGTCCGCGACGATCGCATTTTTGCCCTGGTGGTCGACGACTCGATCACGGTGCGTCGCGTGACGCAGCGCCTGCTCGAGCGCAACGGCATGCGCGTCATGACCGCGAAGGACGGCGTGGAGGCGCTGGCGCTGCTGCAGGAGCACGTGCCGGACGTGATCCTGCTCGACATCGAAATGCCGCGCATGGACGGGTACGAGGTGGCCGCGCACGTGCGCAGCGACGCGCGGATCGCGGACGTCCCGATCATCATGATCACCTCGCGCGTGGGCGACAAGCACCGTGCGCGCGCGATCGAAATCGGCGTGGACGACTACCTCGGCAAGCCGTACCAGGAGAGCCAGCTGCTCGACGCGATCGAGCCGCTCGTGCTCGCGCGGCGCCGCATGCAGGGCTGACGGGGACGCACGCAGATGCCCACGACGACGACGACCACGACGACCACCGCGACCGGCCACGCCGCGAACGAGGAGATCTACTGCCTGCTCGTGCCGCTCGCCGAGGACCGGCTGCTGCTGCCGCGATCGTGCGTGACCGAGGTGCTCAATTACCAGGCGCCGACGCCCATGGACGGCGCGCCGCCGTGGTACCTGGGCACGATCGCGTGGGGCGGCCGCCGCGTGCCGCTCGTGGCGTTCGAAGCGACGCTCGGCAAGGCGTTGCCTCGCACCAGCGGCCGCACCCGCATCGTCGTGATGCAGGGCCTGTCAGGCAAAGGCGACGGCAACTTCGCAGTCCTCACGCAGGGCTTTCCGCAGCTCGTGCGGCTGAGCTCCGACGTGATTCACGCGGACGATTCGCGCAGCTTCAACGAGCGCATGCCCGTGATCGGACAGGTCCGCATGATCAACGAGTACCCGCTGATCCCCGACTTCGAGCGGCTCGAGGACATGATCGAGGAGGAGACGCGGGTGTGAGGAGGCCGTGCCCGGTACGCCCAGCGGCCACGCGTCAGTCGCGTCCGTCCGATCGGCAGCCGGTGATGATGTTCGCGCTCGACGCCGTCAATTGTCCGCCGCTCCAGTCGCCATGCTGCCATGAGACCGAGAATCCGTTGTCGGCGAGCAACGTGAGCAGCTCGCGCCTGCCTGTGAAACGGCACGTGATCCGTGATACGCGCACAGTCTCGCCCGGCCCGTCCGCCCAGCGTCGATACGTCGTCCAATGCATCAGTTGCCTCGCGGGGTCGTATGCCTGGGTACCCGACACGCGAACGCGGTCGCCGCTGACGCTCTGGTATGAGTACCAGAACTCCTCCAGCGGTTTGTCGATCAGCTCGTAGCCATCCGGATTACGCGTCTCGAAGACGAACACGCCTGTCGCGCTCAAGTGACGACGGACCGTCTGCAGCAGTCGGCATTGGTCCTCGGCCGTCAGGAATGCCTGGAACGCATTGCCGGTGAGGATGATCACCTCGAAGGTCCGACCCAGGCTCAGACTCCGGGCATCGGTTTCATGCCAGGTGATCGACCTGCCCAGGCGCGCCGCTTTTGCGCGCGCGTGGTCGAGCATCGACCGTGACAGGTCCACCCCAGTCACGTCGGAACAGCCGGATGCCATCGGAAGCGTGATCAGGCCCGATCCGCACGCGAGTTCGAGAACAGGACCGCCAAAGCGAGTGACGAGGTCGACAAAGTACGGGATGCGCGCCCGGGCGGATGCGGCTTCCTCGATGTCGTAATTTGGAGGATCTTCGAACTCCTCCAGATTGTCGTGAGTCCGCGACACCGATTGGACCTCACCGGTCGCTCATCGAGACGCCTTAGCTTTCCATCGGGCCCCCGTCCATGGCAACCCGCGATCGGGCGAGCCGTCGTGGTCGTCACGCCAGGTCGCCCCAGAGCGACTGCAGCACCGTGAGGGCGACGATGCCGGCGGTTTCGGTGCGCAGCACCCGAGGACCGAGCCGGACGGGCGTGAAGCCCGCGGCCGTGGCCCGCTCGAACTCGGTGTCATCGAGGCCGCCCTCCGGCCCGATCAGCAGCTCGACGCGCGTGCCCACGCTGTTGAGGCCGGCGAGCGACGCGGGACCGGTCGGGTTCAACACCAATCGTTGTCCCTCGCGCGACGCCGAAGCGAGGTAACGGCCGAGGTCCTGCGGCACGCGTACCTCCGGCACGACGCTGCGACCGCATTGCTCGCAGGCGGCGGCGACGATGGCCTGCCAGTGGCGCGACTTCTTCTCCGCCTGTCGCTCGTCGATTCGCACGACGCTGCGCGCCGAGAGCACCGGCACGATCGTGCGCACGCCGAGTTCGGTGGCCTTCTGCAGCGTCCAGTCCATGCGCTCGCTGCGCGAGACGGCCTGCACGAGCGTGATCCGCAGCGGCGACTCCGGCAGCCCGGCGTTGCGTGCACCCACGCGCACGCGAACGTCGTCGCCCTTGACCGCGAGAATTTCGCACCGGTAGTCGTGGCCGCTGCCGTCGAACGCCGTGATCGTCGCGCCCTCGCGCATTCGCAACACGCGCGCGACGTGGTACGCGGCGGCCTCGGGCAGCTGCAGGTCGGTGTCGGAGGTGAGCGGGGCGTCGACGTGAACGCGGGTGACTCGCATCGATCAGAACTCCAGGCCCGTAGTCGACGCCGACGGCACACCGGCCGCGCCGCCACGGCGCGTCCTGGGCGATGAAATCGGACAATCCGCCGTCGCCGCAACGATGCCGTCGCGCGCAGTGGCCACGAGCGCGTCGATCTGCTCCGGCGTGATCACGTAGGGAGGCATGAAATAGACGACGTTGCCCAGCGGGCGCAACAGCGCTTCGTGTTCGAGGCCGTGGCGATAGATCCGCAGCCCGCGCCGCTCGCGCCAGTCGAATGCTTCGCGGCGGCTGCCGTTGGGCGCGAGCTCGGCAGCCACGATCATGCCGGCCTGGCGCACCTCGGCCACGTGCGGCAATTCGCCGAGCAGTTCGCAGGCGCGGCGCCCGAGCTGCTCGGCCAGCCTTCGATTGCGCTCGAGCACGTCGTCGGAGGCGAAGATGTCGAGCGTCGCCAACGCGGCGCTGCAGGCGAGCGCGTTGCCGCTGTAACTGTGGGAGTGCAGGAATGCCCGCAGCTTCTCGTACTCGTCGTAGAACGCCTCGAAGACGTCCTCGCCGGTCAGCACGACGGACAGCGGCAGGTAGCCGCCCGTGATGCCCTTCGACAGGCACAGGAAGTCTGGTGTGATGCCGGCCTGCTCGCAGGCGAACATGGTGCCCGTGCGACCGAACCCCACGGCGATTTCGTCCGCGATCAGGTGCACGTCGTGGCGGTCGCAGAGCTCGCGCAGCAGTTTCAGGTAGAGCGGCGAGTGCATCCGCATGCCGGCCGCGCACTGCACGAGCGGCTCGACGACCACGGCGCAGGTCTCCGCGGCATGCCGGTCGAGAATGTCCGCCATCGCCGCGATGGCGCGGCGCGCGCAGTCGTCGGCGCACTCGCCCGGTTCGGCGGCGTACGCGTCGGGCGTCGGCGCGACGATGACGTCCATCAGCAGCGGCCGGTAGATTTCCTTGTACAGCTCGACGTGGCCGACCGCGAGCGCCCCGAGCGTCTCGCCGTGGTAGCTGTTCGCGAGCGTGACGAAGCGCCGCTTGCGTGCGTGGCCGCGGTTGCGCCAGTAGTGGAAGCTCATCTTGAGCGCCACTTCGATCGCGCTCGAGCCGTTGTCGGCGTAGAAGCAGCGCGTCAGCCCCGGCGGAGCCAGTTGCGTCAAGCGCTCGGCGAGCGCGACCGCAGGCTCGTGCGTGAACCCGGCCAGCAGCACGTGCTCGAGCCGTCCGAGCTGCGCGGTAATGGCGGCACTGATCCGCGGATTGGCGTGGCCGAACAGGTTCACCCACCACGAGCTGATCGCGTCCAGGTACCGGCGGCCGTCGTAGTCGTAGAGCCAGACCCCGTCGCCGCGCGCGATCGGCAGCAGCGGCAGCCACTCGTGGTCCTTCATCTGGCTGCACGGATGCCAGACCACGCGCAGGTCGCGCTCGGCCAGCGGGTGGGGCGGGGACGTGGACGGTCCGGGAAACGTCATCGTGGACGCAGTTTAAGGCAACGCACAAAGCCGTTGGCGGCCGCGGCGCCGGAACGGCATCATGGCGGGAATGCGTCGTCGCCAACGCCCCGGATCGTCCCACACTGCCGCTGCGTCCTCGCGCTTCGCGATCGACCTCGAGCGTGGCTTGCTGCCGGCGGCACGCCAGGTCGAGTCGCCCAACTGCGACGACCGGCCGCCGGGCATGGCGCCGGAGCTCATCGTGGTGCACGGCATCAGCCTGCCGCCCGGCGAGTTCGGCGGGCCGTGGATCGACCTGCTGTTCACGAACCGGCTGCCGCGGGACGCGCATCCGTACTTCGACTCGATCGCCGAGCTCCGCGTCTCGTCGCACCTGCTGATCCGGCGCGACGGCGAACTCGTGCAGTACGTGCCGTTCCACCGCCGCGCCTGGCACGCCGGGCCGTCGTCGTGGCTGGGGCGCGAACGCTGCAACGACTTCTCGATCGGCATCGAGCTCGAAGGGACCGACCACGATCCCTACGAGTCGACCCAGTATGCGATGCTCGGGCGCGTGATCGCCGTGCTCTGTCGCTCCTACCCGTCGCTGTCCCCCGACCGCATCGCCGGGCACAGCGAGATCGCACCCGGCCGCAAGACCGACCCCGGGCTGTCCTTCGACTGGCCGCTCGCCCGGGCGCTCGTGCGGTTCGAACTCGAAGTGGGACCGACCTCCGCATGAGCCTGCTCGCGCTGCTCTTCGCGCTGGTTTGCGAGCGTGGACTGACGCACGTGCTGCACCTGCGCGAGTCGCGCTGGCTGGACCCGTACTTCGACTTCGCGGACCGCGCGCTCGGCAGCCGGACCGGCCCGGTCGTGCTCCTGATGGCCGTCGTCCTCGTGGCCCTGCCGGTGCTGCCGGTGGCGCTCGTGTCGGAAGCGCTGGAACCGCACCTGCTCGGGTTGCTGCAGTTCGCGTTCGTCGTCGTCGTGCTGCTGTTCTCGTTCGGCCCGCGCGACCTCAAGGACGAGGTGGACGACTACGTGCAGGCGATCGTACGTCATGACCGGGACGAGGCGCTGCGCCGGGGCAAGGAACTGCTGGAGTCGAGCCCGACCGTCCACCGCCTGGGGACACGTGAAGCGCTCGAGGAGGCGATCTTTATCCAGGCGAACAACCGCATCTTCGGCGTGATTTTCTGGTTCATGGTGCTCGGCGCGGCCGGCGCGTGGGCCTACCGCGTCAGCGACATGCTCCGGCGACGCGCCGCATTCGAGGCCGCGCGCCAGGGGGTGCCGCGCATGCGCGGCGATCTCGGCAGTGCACTGGGCCTCGTGCACGGGGTGCTCGCGTGGCTGCCGGCGCGGCTCGGGGCGTTGTCGTATGCGCTGGCGGGCAGTTTCGAGGACGCGGTCGGCAACTGGCGGGTCGCGGTGGACCGCGCGACGACGGGCCTGCTCGATCGTGCCGAGGACCTGCTCGCGCGCGTAGGCAAGGGCTCGCTGCAGCCGAGCCTCGCGGGCGTGTCCGCCGAGCGGCTCGACCTGGAGACGGCGCGCGGCGCCTGGCGCATCGTGTCGCGCGCGCTCTGGATCTGGATCGCGGCGATCGCGCTGCTGGTGCTGACCGGCGCGGTGGACTGAGTCGTGCGGCTTGCTGCGCGCTCGATCCGTTGGCTGTCCGGAGAAGCGTTCACGCGGAGGCTTCCGGCGCCTGAGCGCTTCTCGGCCGCGACGGCCGAAAAACCGCACGGCGCGTGCGTACGGGACGGACGAAGAAGCGGAGCGACCGGCAGCGCGAGAGTTGCGGCGCTCGTCGTCGCGCCATTGATTCTGACCGCGGCGTCGGTGCAGGCCGCTGAGCGCGCGCCGCGCATCCTCAGCCTCGCCCCGGGGCTCACCGAGATCGCCTTCGCGGCGGGCGCGGGCTCGATGCTCGTCGGCACGGTGGAATACAGCGACTACCCGGAGGCGGCGAAGCAGGTGCCTCGCGTGGGCGACGCCTGGCGCGTCGACCTCGAGCGTGTGCTCGCGCTGAAACCCGACGTCGTGCTCGCGTGGCCGACGGGCACGCCGGCCACGACGATCGCGCGACTGCGCAAGCTCGGGCTCGACGTGGTCGAGGTTCCGACCCAGAGGCTCGCGGACGTGCCGGCTGCGTTGCGCCGGCTCGGTCGCATCGCCGGCACCGAGTCGCAGGCGGGCGCCGCCGCACGCGAGTTCGAGAATCGCGTCGCGAAGCAGCGTGCGACGTACGCGCAGCGCGCGCCGCTCACCGTGTTCATCGAAATCGACGACGAGCCGGTCTACACCGTCAATGGCCGACACGTCATCAGCGAGATCGTCGAGTTGTGCGGCGGTCGTAACGTCTTCGCGAACCTGCCGCAGCTCGCGCCGCCGATCGCGATCGAGGCGGTGCTCGCCGCCGATCCCCAGGTGATCATGAGCACCGACGACACGATCGCCGACCCTCGTGCGCTCTGGCAGCAGTGGCCACGCCTGCGCGCGGTGCAGGCGGGCACCGTCTACGCGCTGTCGTCGGACCTGGTGACGCGCGCATCACCGCGCCTGGCGCAGGGCGTCGAAGTCACCTGCCAGGCGCTCGAGCGCGCGCGACAGGCCTATCGCACGCGCACGACGCCGCCGCCGTCGAACTGAGTTGCCGTCAGCGACGGCGCCAGAGCACTTCGCTGCCGTGCTCGTGCCGCGCCAGGACGCGTGCGACGACGAACAGCAGGTCCGAGAGCCGGTTCAGGTACTGCGCCACCTCTGGCGCCACGGATTCCGCGCGGGCGAGCGCCCAGACGCGTCGTTCTGCGCGGCGCGTGACGGTGCGGGCGAGGTGACAGGCCGCGGCCGCAGGGCCGCCGCCCGGCAGGATGAATTCCTTGAGCGGAGGCAGCCCGTCGTTGAATCGATCGAGCGTCTGCTCGAGCCGCTCGACGTGCGCCGCGGTGATCGCACGATGCCCGGGGATACAGAGTTCGCCACCGAGGTCGAACAGGTCGTGCTGGATCTCGGTCAGGGCGGCGACGACGGCATCGGGCAGGCCCGGCACCGCGAGCACCACGCCGAGCGCGCTGTTGGTCTCGTCGACTGTGCCGTAGGCTTCGACGCGCAGGTGCTCCTTCGGCACGCGCATGCCGTCACCGAGGCCGGTACTGCCGTCGTCCCCGGTGCGCGTGTAGATCTTGCTCAGGCGATGTCCCATGGCGCCTCGCTCACTTTCGCTGCTGCTGCCGGTGCAATGACGCCGTGCGTGCCGGCGCGCCGGTCTTCGGGGGCGCGTAGCGCACCGTGAAGTACACGCCACGGTCCGGCGTATTGTAGGTGCTGGCCAGTTCGTAATCCTCGTCGAGCACGTTCTCGACACGCGCGACCAGCGCGAGGCTCGGCGTCGCCTGCCACTGCGCGGTCAGGTTCGCAAGCACGTAGCCGTCGAGCGTCACGGGTTTCGGGAAGCCGAAGTCCTTCCGGTCGCCGGTCGCGAGCACGTCGAGGCCCAGCTGCACCGGCCCGAACGCACGCGTGACCCCCGCCGTCACGCTCTCCTGCGCGCGACGCAGCAGCACGGAGTCGTCCTGGAGGTTGCGGGGGTCCTGGTGGATCGCCTCGACGTGTGCCTGCCAACGGTCGCCGGCGTAGCGCCACGCGGCTTCGACACCGCGGATCCGCGCCTCGGCCACGTTCCGGTTCTGGCCCTCGTACGTCTCGAAGTTCGTGACGACGTACTCGATCAGGTCCTCGACGTCGGTCTGGAACGTCGAGACTTCGAACGTCTGGCGCTCGGTCAGCACGTGCCGCATACCGACCTCGTAATTGCGCGACTGCTCGGGCTCCAGGCCGGGGTTGCCGCCATAGCCGTAGCGATCGGTCGCGTCGGGCGCGCGAAAGCCCGCGCCCGCGAGCGCGAACGCGCGCGTGCGGCCCGCGTTGAACGTGTAGCCGTACTCGGCGTTCCAGGTGACCGCCGAGCCGGCGGTCTGGTGGTCCGTGTAACCGAGCGCCAGCAGCGCGAGGTGTGGACCGGCCGTGACGCGGTCCTGCACGTAGACGCTGGTCGAATCGGTCTGCTGCTCGAAACCAGATCCGTACGACTCGGTGCTCGCATCCTCGGTGTAGTGCATCGCGCCGACCCCGAGCGCGTGCACGTCCGTGGCCTGCCAGTCGAACTGGGCGTCCAGCGAGTCGCGATCGGTGCGCAGGAAGTCGGCCGACTGGTTCTGCTCGATACGGTCTTCCATGTGCACGACGGCGACTCGTGCCTCGCTCTGACGCCCGACGGGCAGCCGCAGCGCCGCGGCCGTCGTCGACGTCTCGAAGTCCTGGTCGACGGGCGTGAGGAAGAAGTCCGAGTACTCCGACGTGCCCTCGGCGCGCCAGTGCTGCAGCGAGACCTCGCCAGGGCCCACGGCGGCACGCAACTGCACGTTCGCGTTCAGGTTCTCGTAGCCGCGGTCCGTGTCATCGCCGGTGCGCGTCGGGAAACCGTCGCTGTCGAGCCAGGCGACGCCGAAGTCGAGCGAGGCGCGCTCGTCCAGAGCGAAGCCGCCGTTCATGCTGGCCTTGCGCGTGTCGTAGTCGCCGTAACCGGCCTCGACGACCCAGCCGTCGCGCGAGCCGCGCCGGGTGACGACGTTGACGACGCCGCCGATTGCGTCGCTGCCCCAGAGTGCGGAGCGCGGGCCCTTGACGACCTCGATCCGTTCGACCATGTCGGGCGTGACGTTCTGCAGCGCCGGCAGCCCGATGGTGCCCGGATTGATGCGTACGCCGTCGACGAGCACGAGCGTGTGATTGCTGTCGGCGCCGCGGATGAACACCGAGGTCGGCTGGCCAGGGCCGCCCGTGCGCGCCACGTCGAGTCCCGCGTGAAAGCGCAGCAGGTCGGCCGCGTCGTTCGCGGCGCTGCGCTCGATGGTCTCGCGGTCGATCACGATCACCGGCGCCAGCACTTCCTCGAGCGGCATCGCGACGCGCGTGGCGGTCACCACCACCGTCGGAACGAGCGGATCGTCTTCGGCCTGGGCCGGAACGAACGCGGCGAGTGCCAGTGCGACGGCAATCGCGAGAGGGACAGATCGTTGGACGGACGAGTCGGCATGCATGTTGATTGGCCCCACCCCGAGCACGCGCCCTCGTCGGGCGCTCGTGATACGCCAGCTGCGGCGTGCGGGTGGTGGAGGAACGGGCGGAGTGCCGGAACGACCTCGCCCGAGGTCCTGCCGCTCGCCCACCGCGAGGCTGGTCTCAGTCCGAAAGGCCGGTCTCCGGGCTCTCGAGCGGGCTCCGCGCCCTGCCGGCATCCCCTTCCCGCGCCTGCTGCGGTGCAGTGGGTCCCGAGCCTCGGGCTCGGGCGATGCAAGCTTCACTCGACTACCGTTGCGGGGGCAGCGCCGGCATTGAACCGGCTTCCCGTTCTCCCTGAGCCTGCGCTCGCGGGATCACCTGTCGGTGCGCGCACGGTAGGCAAGGGGGTGAGGGTTGTCAAGAAAATGCGGGTACCATGTCCGCGCCCGACGCAGAGCTGCACGCATGCCGCATTCAGCATTCCTCGCGACCGCACTCGAAGCCGCGCACGCCGCGGCCGACGTCGTGCGTCACTACTACCGGCGCAACCTCGAGATCACGATCAAGGCCGACAAGTCGCCGGTGACCGAGGCCGACGTCGAGACCGAGCGCAAGATCCGTTCGATCCTCGCCGCAAAGTTTCCGAGCCACGGGTTCCACGGCGAGGAGACCGGGACCTCCGCGCTCGACGCCGAGTACGTCTGGTTCGTGGACCCGATCGACGGCACCAAGGCGTTCGTGCGGGAATACCCGATGTTCTCGACGCAGATCGCGCTCGCGCAGCGCGGGCGCCTGATCGTGGGCGTGTCCTCGGCGCCGGCCTACGGCGAGCTCGCCTATGGCGAGATCGGCGTCGGCGCGTGGCTCGACGACCAGCCGATCCGCGTGAGCACGATCGACACCATCGAGAACGCGGCGCTGTCGACGGGCAACCTGAAGACGCTCGCCACGGGGCCGCGCTGGCCCGCCTTCGGCCGGCTCGTGGGCCGGCTCAATCGCATCCGCGGCTACGGCGACTTCCTGCATTACCACCTGCTCGCATCGGGCCGCATCGACGCAGTGGTCGAATCCGACGTCAACATCCTCGACGTGGGCGCCTGCGCCGTCATCGTCGAGGCCGCGGGCGGGCGCTTCACCGACCTCGAGGGGCGTCCGCTCACGCTCGCGAGCACCAGCGTGCTCGCGAGCAACGGACGCCTGCACGAGGCGATCTACGACGCGATCCAGCGCTGAAACTTTGCCAGGGGAGGTCCGCACATGGGAAGCAAGAAGATCATCGCCGTCGTCGGCGCCACCGGTGCACAGGGCGGCGGGCTCGCGCGATCGATCCTCGCCGACCCGACGGGAGAGTTCGCGGTGCGCGCGATCACGCGCGACCCCTGGTCGGACAAGGCGCGAGCACTCGCTGCCGCCGGCGCGGAAGTCACGGCCGCGGACCTCGCCGACGTCGACTCGGTGAAACAGGCGTTCGAGGGCGCGTACGGCGCCTATTGCGTGACGTTCTTCTGGAACCACATGTCGCCTGACACCGAGCGGGCCGAGGCGCGCGCACTCGCCGACGCCGCGCGCAGTGCGGGCCTGCAGCACGTGATCTGGTCGACGCTCGAGGACACGCGCGAGTGGGTGCCGCTGTCCGATCCGCGCCTGCCGACGCTGCAGGGACGTTACAAGGTGCCGCACTTCGACGTGAAGGGCGAGGCGGACGAATTCTTCCGGGCGTCGGGAGTGCCCACGACGTACCTGCTGACCTCGTTCTACTGGGACAACCTGATCCACTTCGGCATGGGCCCGAAAGCTGGCCCCGACGGCAGACTCTCGTTCGCGCTGCCGATGGGCGACCGCGCGTTGCCGGGCATCGCCGCCGAGGACATCGGCCGTTGTGCCCACGGCATATTCAAGCGAGGAGGGGAATTCGTGGGCCGGCGCGTCGGCATCGCGGGCGAGCACCTGACCGGAGCGCAGATGGCCGCGGGTCTCTCGGCGGCGCTCGGTCGCGACGTCCAGTACCAGGTGGTGCCGTTCGAGGTGTTCCGCAATCTCGGGTTCCCGGGCGCCGACGACCTCGGCAACATGTTCCAGTTCAATCACGACTTCAGCGATCGCTTCTGCGCCGCGCGCAGTGTCGAGTTCTCGCGTTCGCTCAACCCGCGGCTGCAGACGTTCGCGCAGTGGCTCGACGGGCACGCGCGCGAAATCCCGCTCGGCTAGGCCCGGCCGCTGCATGTCGCTGCAGGCCTGGGCCTACCTGCTGGTCGCGATCGTGGCCGAGGTGGTGGCGACCTCGGCGCTCAAGGCGGCGGCCGCGTTCACGCGCGCGGGCCCGTCCGTCGTCGTGATCGTCGGGTACGGCGTGGCGTTCTACTTCCTGTCGCGCGCACTCGAGACGGTGCCGGTGGGAGTGGCCTACGCCGTGTGGTCGGGCGTCGGCATAGTGCTGATCACGCTGATCGCGTGGCTGGTCTACGGCCAGGCGCTCGACCTCGCGGCGCTCACCGGCCTGGCGCTGATCGTCGCGGGCGTCGTGGTGCTGAACCTGTTCTCGAAGACGGTCGTGACGCACTGAGCCGCGCTGGACGGCGCAGCAGGATGCCCCGACCAGAACCGGTTCTGGCCCGGACATCCCGCTACGCCGCGACGAACGTGCGGCCGCCCTCCCAGCGCAGCTCGCGCACGCGGATGCCGTAGAGCTCGCCGATCGACCGCTCGCTGAGCGTCGTCTCGCAGTCGCCGTACTCCCAGCGGCCGTCGCCATGCAGCAGCAGTGCGCAGTCGGCGAATCGCGCCGCGAGCCCGACGTCGTGCAGGCTCACGACGACCGTACGGCCGGCATCCGCGAGACCCCGGAACCTGCGCAGCACCGCGAGCTGGTGCTGGGGATCGAGCTGGTGGATCGGCTCGTCGAGCAGGAAGATCGCGGGGTCCTGCGCGAGGATCGTCGCGATCGAGAGGCGCCGGCGCTCGCCGCCCGATAACGTCGCGATGTCGCGCTCGTCGAAGCCCGCAAGGTCGACGGCTGCCAGTGCGCGACGCGCCAGCTCGCGATCGGCCGTACTCTCCCAGGCCCAGAAATCGAGGTGCGGGTGACGCCCGACCAGTGCAGCCTCGAGCGCCGTCGTGGGAAACGGGTCCTCGACCATCTGCGGCAGCAGGCCGAGCATCCGCGCGAGGTCCCGTCGCGGCCAGTCGTCGAGCGGGCGGCCGGCAATCGCGACCGTGCCCGATTCGACGGCGCGCAGTCCCGCGATCGAGTGCAGCACGGAACTCTTGCCGGAGCCGTTGCGGCCGAGCACGGCCAGCATGCGGCCCGGTGCCAGCGCGAACTGCAACTCGCGCACGAGCGTGCGCCCCGGCACCGCGACCGTCACGGCACTGCAGCGCACGGCGGCGGCCGAAGTCATGGGATCCAGCCGATTTCACGGGCCGTGACGGGCCCCAGCACGGCCTGGCGCAGCGACTCCGGCACGGCCGCTGCGTCGGCGCCGAGCGCGATGCGGCCGGCCATGATTTCAGCGTACGACTGCGGATAGAGCGGCTCGCGCCCGGGTTCGCCGAGCCCGTCCGGGACGAGCGGTTGACCGCTGCCGGGCGCGTACTTGTCGGTGGCGCCTAGCGTGTGCAGCAACTCGTGCGCGACGACGACCTGGTTGCTCGCCGAAGCTTCGTGCGCGGCGTACAAGTGCGCCACGGCGACGAGCCCCTTGCTGAGCCCGACGGAGTCCGGCACCGCGATCGTGGCGTCGCCGAGCGGCGCGTAGTGCGCGAACACCTGTACGTCGGGCGTCGGCAACGGGTCGTTCCAGGCGACGCGTGCGGCATACCAGCGCAGGCGCAGGCTCCACGCCATGACCGAGAACACGCCCGGCCGGTCGCCAAGGGGGGGCGGCGGTGCGGCGGCCGCATGCGAGACTCGCAACTGGACCGGTGACGCGAGCGGCAGGCCGTGACGTTCGGCCTCGCGCGCGAAGAATTCGGGCACGGCCGAGAAGTCCTCGGCGCCCAGCCGGCCGACGTAGTCCTGCGTGCCGGCATCGTTGCCGGCGGCGAGCGGATAGACCGTGACTCGCAGCGGCGCGTCCCAGTCGCGACTGCGCGCGCGGTCGAGCCATGCGCCGAGCGCGACGAACGCCAGCACGACGAGCAGCAGCGCCAGCCGCAACGTGCCGAGGAAAGTGCGGCCGGCCATCGTGGTGACGCCCCCCGGGTCAGCCGATCACGGATACAGGCGCGTGGCCTGCCAGGGCCCGGCGTCGAAGCCGGTGTCATCGATCGGTTCGAGAGTGCGCTGCCACAGCGCGCGGTCGTGCACGCGGAACGCGCCCTCGCACCAGAGTTCCACCGTCTCGGGCCAGAAGTGATAGCCGCCCCAATGCGGCGGACGTGACGGCGACGGCCCGTGACGCGCCGCTTCCAGCGCCACGCGCTTGAGCAGGGTCGTGCGCGAGTCGAGCGGCTGGCTCTGCAGGCTCGCCCACGCGCCGATCCGGCTGTCGAGCGCCCGGCTCGCGAAATATGCGTCGCTCTCCGCCGGCGGGCACTTCACGACGCGCCCCTCCAGTCGCACCTGCCGCGACAGCGCGTCCCAGTGGAACACACCGGCGACGCGCGGGTTGACCGCGAGCTCGTGGCCCTTGCGGCTGTGGTAGTTCGTGAAGAACACGACGTAGCCCGGCGCGACGACGAGTTTCTTGCAGAGGACCACGCGGGCCGAGGGCGCGCCCTCGCCGGACGCCGTCGCGAGCACGAGCGAATCGGGGTTCGGCTGCACCTTGCGGTCACGGGCTTCCTTGAACCAGGCCTCGACGGTGGGCATCGGGTCGTCGGGCAGCGTGGAGGGCAGGGTGCCGGAGAGCAGCATCGCAGGAACTCGCGAGGGGACACGAAGCGAATTATGCCCGACGCGCACGGCCGATCCCTTGCAGCGCGAGGGTCGCGCCCGGTAAAAGGGTCCGGATTCCCGCAATGGTTCCCCATGAAATCGCTCGAAGAACTTCGCGCCCGGCTCGACGTCATCGACCGCCAGTTGCTCGAACTCGTCGCCGAACGCCAGGCGGTCGGCAGCCAGATCGCCGCGGTCAAGCGCGCGACCGGTCAGTCCACGCGCGATTTTCGACGCGAGCGCGAAGTCCTGCTCCAGGCGCGCCGCGACGCGGAGGCGCTCGGGGTGTCGCCGGCGCTGGCCGAAGCGCTGATGCAGGCGCTGATCCAGGGGTCGCTCACGACCCAGGAACAGGCGCGCATCGCATGGCAGGGCCGCGGCTCGGGCCGGCGCGCGCTGGTGATCGGCGGCCGCGGCAAGATGGGGCGCTGGTTCGCCGACTTCCTGGCGTCGCAGGGGTTCTCGATCACGGTTGCGGACCCGTCCGGGGAGGTGCCGGGCTACGACCACGTCGCAGACTGGAAGGCCAGCGACCTCGGCCACGACCTCATCGTGGTCGCGACACCGATCCGCATCGCGAACGAAGTGCTCCGCGAACTCGCGACGCGCAAGCCAACCGGCGTGGTTTTCGACATCGGATCACTGAAGACGCCGCTGCGAAGCGGGCTCGAGGCGCTGCGTGCGGCCGGCTGCCACGTGACCTCGGTCCATCCGATGTTCGGCCCGGACACGGACCTGCTGTCGGGCCGGCACGTCATCTTCGTCGACCTCGGCGACGCACAGGCGCTCGACGAAGCACGCGGCCTGTTCGGCTCCACCATGGCCGACCTCGTCACGATGGATCTCGACGAGCACGACCGACTGATCGCCTTCGTGCTCGGGCTGTCGCACGCGCTGAACATCGCGTTCTTCACCGCGCTCGCGGAAAGCGGCGAGGCGGCGCCGCGTCTCGCGCGGATGTCGAGCACGACTTTCGATGCCCAGCTCGACATCGCGACGCGCGTCGCGGCGGAGAGCCCCGACCTGTACTACGAAATCCAGAGCCTGAACGAGTACGGCCAGGAATCGCTCAATGCGCTGCGCACCGCGGTCGATCGGATCTGGCACGCCGTGCACGGCGGCGACGCCGAAGCCTTCACGGCCATCATGCGTCGCGGGCACGAGTACCTGCGCGTGCGCCAGGCCGCGCGCGAACGGGCGACGGCCTGAGCGGGGACGCCCTCAGCCGCGCTGGCGCAGCATCAGCATCAGGAAGATAGGCACGCCGACCAGCGCCGTGAGCGCGCCCACGGGCAACTGCCGCGGCGCGAGCAGCATCCGCGAGGCAAGGTCCGCGGCCATCAGCACGAAACCGCCGAGCAGCGCGGAGCCCGCGAGCACGACCCGCTGATCGTTACCGAGCGCGAGACGCACGAGGTGCGGCGTCACGAGTCCGACGAAGCCGATGCTGCCCGCGGTGCTCACCGCGCAGCCCGTCAGCACCGAGCTCAGCACGAACACCACCCGCCGCACGCCCCGGACGTCCAGGCCCACGGTCGCGGCGAGCGTTTCACCGCGCGCCAGCACGTTGAGCGGGCGGCCGAGCGCCACGCCGAATGCCGTCGCCGCCGCGAGCAGCCCGAGCAATCCGCCCCAGCGATCGCCGCGCGAGAGGTCGCCGAGCAGCCAGAACACCATGCCGCGCAAGCGTGTGTCGTCGCTCATCGCGAGCAGCAGGCTGACGATCGAACCGGCACCGGCCGCGACGACCACGCCCGTGAGCAGCAGTCGCGCGGGCGTCCAGCCGCCGGGACCCTGGGCGAGCGCGAAGACCAGGGCACAGGCGGCCAGTGCGCCGGCCGCGGCGGCCACGTCCACGCTGACGGCGGAGAACCCCAGCATCAGCGCGAGCAGCGCTGCGACCGACGCGCCGCCCGACACGCCGAGCAC
>DASSJN010000232.1:0-15646 GCA_035691185.1 Steroidobacteraceae bacterium | reverse complement strand
GGACAACGCGCGGGCGAGAATTCGGCGGCCCGGTGCGACGACTTCGTCGGTGCCGAGCGCCGGCGCCGAGAGCACGAGACCTCGCAACGACCCCTGCAGTCGCAGCGCGCTCGCGAACGCGACCGCGCCCCCCATGCTGTGGCCGAGCATGAAGACCGGCGTGTCCGGGTGTTGCCGCGAAGCCCGCCCCGTGAACGCGCAGAAATCGGAGACGAGGTAATCGAAACGCTCGATGTTCGCGCGCGCCCCTGGCGAGCGGCCGTGACCGCGGTGGTCGATCGCATACACGGCATGTCCCTGCGCGACCAGTTCGTCGGCGAGCGTCGCATACCGACCCGAGTGCTCGCCCAGCCCATGCGCCACTGCGAAGACCGCGCGCACGTGGCCCTCGGGCAACCACGCCTGCGCGTGAAGATCCAGTCCGCCCATGCCGGTGCTCTTGAACTCGCGTCGCCTCATCCTGCCGGCCCTGTGTCGCCGAACGCGAGCAGCGCCTGGGAGGCGACCTGGTCGCCCCATTCCTGCACGAAATGTCCGGCCTGCAGCAGTTCCAGCGGCGGCATGCAGCCGCGAATCCGCTGCGCGAGCGCGCGCATGACGTGGGGTCCGAGCACGGGATCCTGCATGCCGATCGCCATGAACGTGGTGCCTCGCCACTGTTCCTGCAGGTACGTGGCCGCCTGCCGTGAAACGGCGACCCCGTCCATGTCGGACGTCACTGGCACGAGGGACGGAAACGTGCGTGGCCCCGCGCGGTAGGTCCGATCCGGAAACGGCGCGGCGTAGGCAGCCGCTTCCGCGCCGCTCAGGTGGGGACACGAGCGCTGCATGAGCGCAGCGACGTCGAAGTCCGGCTTCGACGCGACGAACGCCTTCCAGGCATCGAAGCCTGGGCCGGGCGACCGACCGACGCCGAGCCCCGTGTTCATCACGAGCAGCCGGTCGATCCGTTGCGGAAACTCCTGCGGCAGCGTCAGGCCGAGCAATCCGCCCCAGTCCTGGACGACGAGCGTGACTCGCTCGAGTTGCAGCCGCTCGAAGAAACGCAGCAACAGGTTGCGATGGAACGTGAAGCCGTAGACCGAATCGTCGACGGGCTTGTCGGAGCGGCCGAAACCGAGCAGGTCCGGTGCCACGACACGATGCCCCGCGGACGTGAAGACCGGCAGCATCCTGCGATACAGGTAACTCCAGGTCGGCTGGCCGTGCAGGCACAGAAACGTGCGACCCGAAGGCGTGCCCGCAGGGTTTTCGTCTACGTAATGCACGCGCAAGCCGGCGTAGCCGTGGAGGTCCTCGACATAGCGTGGCGGGTACGGAAAGCCGGGCAGGAGCGCGAACCGCTCGTCGGGCGTACGGACGAACTCGAGGCGGGACGTGGTGTTCATGCCGGCGGGTGGTCCACTGCGGCAACCGCGCGGCATCGTATCAGCACGCCCCGGCGACGACCGTACGTATCTCCGCCAGCATGTCCTCGAGCGCGTCGGCGAGTTCGAGGTTCAGCGCGATCGCGCCCGGGTCGGCTGCGCGCGCCGCGAGTTCGGCGTCGCGTGCCCGCACCTGCAGCTCGGCGGCGACGAGGTCGCCGGCCGTGCCCTTCACCTTGTGCGCGAGCGCGGCGAGGCCGGCGAAATCCGCGCGCGCACCCGAGCTCCGCAGTTCGGCGGGCCACGACCCGACGCTGCGCAGCACGACCTCGAGCAGGCCGCGCACGAAATCCTCGTCCCCGCCGAACCTGTCGAGCAGGGCACCGCGGTCGAAGGTTTGGTACGGCGCCACGCGACCCGTCGTCACTGCGTCGTGGCGGGCGGGCCCAACGGTGCGTGCTTGCACGCGTAATCGAGCAGTTCGCCGAAGACCGTGCGCTCCGGCGCGTCCATCCACTTGAGGTTTTTCTCGCCGATCCGGGTCTTCTGGACGAGGTCGCCCTGCAGGTCAGGCCCGGCGAATGCCTGGATCTCGCGGTATGCGAGCCGCCTTTGCTGGCAGTCGATCCGGTAGTCATTGCGCGCGGACAGGTACGTCTTACCTGGTTTTGCCGACGCCTGCGGTTCCGTGAAGTTCTGCTTGGTGCCCGCGCTGAGCCAGCTCCCTTCCCATTTCAGGCTCGAGGGCCTGACGAGCATCTCGGTTCGATCGCCCGCGGCCACCGTGACCCAGTCGTCCTGCTCGGTGACCTCTGCCTGCCTCTGCGCGGCAGGCGAGCACGCCGTGATCGTCGAACAGAGGGCCAGCCCGGCCGACAGCGCGAGCGTCAAACGCGAAACGAATCGTCGTTGCTCCATGGCGTCACCTCAGCGTGAGAATACGAGCGTCGCGGGTGCACCCTGCGCGAGCGGCGGCCCGGACAGCACCAGCCTGCCGGCCTGGAACGTGTATGCATCGACCTTGCCGAGGCGCTCGAGGAATCGCGCCTCGAGATCGTTGGCCGGCCCTTCGCAGGCCTTCTTCGTGGCGGCGACCTCACCGACGTCGAGTTTGCCCGCCTCCGGCTCTGCAAGCGGGCCCGTGTAACGGTTGCATCCGGCGAAACCGGTGATCTTGCCGTACTGGATCAGCGCAGTCGGCGGCATGAGGCCCTGGGGCAGCGGCTGCCCGTCCATCTCGACGAGCATCCAGTCGGTGGCCGCGAGCATGTGGATGGACATGTAACCGACGGGCGCGTTCTCGAGCATCGCAAGCGTGCCGTCCTGCCAGCCGAACGCCTTGCGCGTGAGTTGCGTCGGGCAGCACGCGGGATCGTCCGGCCTCGCCTCGACCACGTCCATGTGGAGCTTGTCGCGTTCGAGCCAGGTGCGGAACACCTTGACGCGGTCGCCGACCGGCGCGGTCGCGATCGTCTGCGCCTTGCCGTCGCGCATGGCGAAGACGCCGACGTGCACGAACTCACCACTGCCGCCGGTGTTCGCGACGAGCAGTGCGACCGCCTCGCTCGGGGGCTGGCCGTCGACGTCGCCGAACAGCACGGTCGGCTCCATCAGGACCAGGCTCGTGCGGGAGGCTGCGCCGGCCTGTGCCGGCGGCCCGTCGTGCCGCCCGTTGCTCAGCGTGACGGTTTCCGGCAGCACCCCGGAAACCGTCGCTGACAGCAATTGTTCGCGCGTCGGGGGCTCCGCCTTGGCGGCCGCGGGCACGGCTGCCTCCGGCGGTGCGGCGGCATCCTTGCCGGCACAGGCAGCCAGGAATGCGAGGCCCAGGATCGCGACGACCCGCGTCGCGGCCATCGATCGTCCGTTCGCAGCTGTCATGGCGGCAGATGTTTGCATCCGGGCGGTGCCGCGTAAAGACGGGTCTGCCGCAACGGCGGCGGACCCCGTCAGTCAGGCAAGCTTTGCGGACGCGGGCAGGCAAAGTTCGATCAGCGTCGAGCCAGGTCCCGACGTCGTCGCGACGTGCCCGCGCAGCGCGGCCGCGAATGCCTCCACGGCCGCGTACTCGAGCCCGTCCGCGTCGCCGAGTCGTCCGACGACGTGACCGGGTTCCGTGCCCGCGCGCGACGCCTGCTCCGCCCACGCGGCGCCGACGATCTCGAACGCGACGCGACAGTAGCGGCCCTTGCGCAGCGAAGGGCGGTCGGCGGTGCGCGCCTCGACCTCGAGCGTGCCTGCGCCGATGCGGATCGATCGCGCGCCGCGGCGTCGGGCGATCGTGCACAGTCGCAGCAGCGCCGCCACGAGGTGCTCATGCTCGACCTCCACTTCGAGGCCCGGCGCCACCTCGCACGCCGTGACGACTGTCCTGCCGTGCAGGAACGAGTCGAGGACGGCGACGCGACGCAGGGCCGCTTCGAGGTCGATCGCCTCGACGGGCGGCGCGTTGCGACGCACCCCCGCCAGCAGGGAACTGAAATCGCTCGCGAGTTGCTGGGCGGCGCCGGTCGCGAGCGTGATGGCCGATCGCAGGTCCTCGTCGTCGATGTCGGCACCGGCGAGGAGGTCCAGGCACGACAGGATCACCGTCAGGCGGTTGTTACCCGCGTGCGCGACCGAAGCCAGCAGCGAGCCGAGGCCGGCGCCGGCGAGCAGGTCGCGCAGTGCGTCACGCAGGACCTGCAGGTCCGCGACGGCGTGCTAGCCGGCGCCGGTCGTGCCCGGGCTGGTCGAAACGTGTGCGTCACTTTCGCCGGTTCCGCTCATCTGTTCATCCCAGCTGGGGCAGCACGTCGACCCGCCGCTGCCGCCATTGCCCGGCCCAGCGGCCCAGCTCGCCGGCCGGCATCGGCCGCGCGATGAAATAGCCCTGCGCATACCCGCAGCGCAGCGACGACAGCAATCGCAGCGCCTCGACATTTTCGACGCCTTCGGCGACGCAGCGCACGCGCAAATCGCGTGCGAGCGCGATCGAGTTGTGCACGATCGCGCGGGCCTCCGGATCGCTGGTCGAATCGCGCACGAAGTTGAGGTCGATCTTCAGTTCGTCCATCGGGAACCTGTGCAGGCGCTCGAGGCTCGAGTGGCCGGTGCCGAAGTCGTCCACCGCGAGCGAGACGCCGCGCATGCGCAGGCGGGTATGGATCGCGAGCGCCTTGACCGGCTCCGTCGGCAACGTGGTCTCGGTCACCTCGAGCACGACGCGTTCGTGCCCGATCCCCACCTCGGCGAGGATCGCGACCAGCTGGTTCGGGAATTCCGCCGCGGCCAGCACGTCCGCCGCGACGTTGATCGCAAGCCGGCCGGCGAATCCGCCCACGGCCTCCGCCGGCACCATCTCGTGGACGGCCGTGCGGATGATGTACTGCGTGAAGCGCTGCATCAGGTCGCGGTTGCGCTCGACGACCGGCACGAAGGTGTCGGGCGGCAGCAAGCCGAACTCGGGATGCTCCCAGCGCACGAGCGCCTCGACGCCGAGCCACTCGAGCGTCTGCACGCTCACCTGCGGCTGGTAGTGGACCACGATCTCGTGCGTGCGCAGCGCCTGTTCGATGCGGGCCGCCCGGATGGCCGGCGGAATGCGACGCAGTCGCGCCGTGACGCCATTGCTGATGACGCCCTTCTGCTCGTCGAGGCAGGACCGCAGGTCCGCGACGCTGAACGGCTTCGCGAACGTCGCGGCGACCTTGAGCCCGTGTGCGGTCGCAAGCCGCGACGCGCTCGCCAGCACGCGCCGGTCCTGGCCCGAGACCAGGACCAGTCGCGCGGCCGACTGGCACTTTGCCAGCCGCTCGATCACCTCGATGCCGTCGACGATGGGCATTACGAGGTCGAGGATGATCAGGTCCGCCTCCGCGTCCAGGTACTCGTCGAGCGTAGCGTCGCCTTCGCAGGCGGAAACGTCGAACCCCACCGACCGGCCAATGCCGGCGACGACCTGGCGGATGGCCGGATCGTCGTCGATCACGAGCAGGCGCGGGTTCGGGTTCATGGGGACGGGAGCGACGGCGGACAAGTTTTTTCTCGCGCGACGGAGCCCGGGGCGGCGGTCGTCACGCATGGTAAAGCTTGCCTTGTCCGCGCGCCCAGCCGCGCCCGGCCAACCGGTCTCAATCTGGTGCCGATTGGCGCGTGCCGCTGCGGACCGTCGTCTGTCAGCGCCGTCGACCGAGCCAGCGTTGTGCCTGCTCGGCGTCGCGCAGGTCGCGACTCGTCTCGATGCCGGCGCGCGCGGCGGCCTGCAGGACGATCATCAGCAGCTGCGCCGTGGCATAGGCGTCCGCGATGGCGTGGTGGCGTCCGATCGGCGGCAGGGCGAAGTGCCGGACCCAGTCGTCGAGCGAATCGTTGTCAGTGCCCGGGAAAAGCGCCGGAAGCAGCGACGCCAGGTCGATGAATCGGGGCCACGCCTGCACGCCGAGACGCAGGCGGGCCTCGCGCCGGAACACCGTCTGGTCGAACTCCGCCCGGTACGCGACGATCCGCGAATCACCGACGAACTCGAGGCAGCGCACCAGCGCCTCGGCGGGATCCGTGCCGCCCAACTGCTGCTGGCCCCCGATCTGGTGGATCAGGATGTTGTCGACTCCGCTCGAGCGTTCCTGGCGCAGCAGGGCCTCGAAGGCATCGTCGTGGCGGACGGTTCCGTCGACGACGGCGACCGCGCCGATCGAGATGATCCGGTCGACGAGCATGCGCGGCCCGGTGGTCTCCAGGTCGAGCGCCACGAACCGTGCGAGCGCGAGCGGCTGGTCGAGGCTCGGGCGGTGGAGGAAGCCGCTGTGGACGCGGCGCAGTCGCTCCCGCACCTCCGGCGGCAGCGAGCGCCGGACGCGGCGGGCGCGCAGTAGTTCGCCGAACGTGGCCGGGAGCATCGATCAATGACCGACGGACTGGTCGAGGTGCGTCTGCAGGGCACGCGCCTGCCGGAAGGCCTCGCGCAGCATGCGCTGGTCGAGTTCGTTGAGCGCATACGGGTCCAGCCGGTTGATCGCCCGGTGCGTCCGCTCCCCCGCATCGCCTCCTGTCGTCGGTGACTCGAGCCCGACGCGCTGGGCGCGAAGGCGCAGCATCTGCAGGAAGTGGTACGCGTCGACCGTCGCCGCGATGTCGCGTTCCTCGCGGTTGAGGCGCCGACCCGCCATCCGGAGCCGCTGCGAGGTGTTGGTCTCGGCGATGCCGAGCGCCAGCGCGAACGCGCGCGCCGCGTCGACGAAAATGCGCGTGCCGTGCGTCTTCAGGTCGATGGTTCCCGCGTGCTCGCCCTCGTCCGTGCGAAAGGTGCGGATCCAGCCGAGGGGTGGCTCGGCCTGCAGCGCGTTGGCGACGAGCATGCGCAGGAACAGCTTGTTCTCGCCGGTCGTCGCGTCGAGCCATTGCCGCAGCTCCCGGGCGAGCGCGGCGTCGCCGAACAGGGGCCGGAAATCGAAGAAGATGTTCGCCGCGAGCAGCGCCGTCGGCGTCGGCTCGCGCATCCAGCCCGCGAAGCGTCCGCGCCACTCCTCGAGCGTGAGACAGCACTCGGGGTTGCTCGCCATGATGTTCCCCGGGCACAGCGGAAACCCGAGCTGCGCCAGCGCCTGGTTGGCTGCGCGTGCGAACTCGAGCAGCCGCTCCCGCGTGCGACCAACGTCCGCTGCGGCGCACCGGAACACGATCGCGTTGTCCTGGTCGGTCGCGACGGTCTGCTCGCGCCGTCCCTCGCTGCCCACGGCGAGCCAGCACCACTGCACCCCGTCGAGCGAGGCGGCGGGCAACAGCAGCTCGAACAGCCGGAGCGTGAGCGCGTCGTTGAGGGCCGTGATCGTGTGAGTCAACGGTTCCGCGGCCGCGCCCTGGGCGACGAGGTTGTCGGTGAGCGCCGCGAGGTCGCCGACACAGCGTTCGAGCGTCGACACGTCGCGTGCGAGGCGGATCGAATGCGTCACGTTGCGCATCGTCACGCGCTGCAGCCCGAACAGGTCGCGCTCGGTGACGACGCCCGTGAGCTCGCCGCCGCGGACGACGAACAACTGGTGGAAGCCACGACTCGCCATCAGTGCGAGCCCTTCCTGCGCCGTGCTCAGCTCGTCTACCAGCACCGGGTCGGTCGACATGACGTCCGCGACCGGAGTCGACAGCGGTACGCCCGGCAGCACGACGCGTTCCATCAGGTCGATCAGCGTGAAGACGCCGACCGGGCGCCGCGCGTCGTCGACGACCGCGATCGTGCGGACGCCCTCCTTGCTCATGCGTTCGAGCGCGTAGCGCACCGGCGTGTCGGCGGGACAATAGACCGGATCGCGTCGCACCAGCGCCTTGATCGGCTCGAGCAGCGTCTGCTGCTCGGTGGCGCGTTGCGAGAAATGGTGGCGCAACTGGCCGAGCGAATGTTTCGCGAGCGTCGCCAGCGCCTCGGTGCAGAACTGCTGGAACTCGGCCGATCGTGCGCGCAGCCGGTCGAAGTCGGCACGCGGCAGCATGAGGCAGAAGACGTCCTCGGTCGCCTCGAACCGGCGCGTGCCGGCCGAGTGCGCGGCGAGCGCGGCGACCGGGAAGCATTCTCCCGCACCGCGCACCTCGTCGTCGGCCGCTGCGTTCGGGTTTCGCACCCGTACGTGCCCGCGCTGGATGATGTGCAGGTACTCGGACACACCGGCGCCCGGGTCCACGATCATCGTGCCGACGGGAAAGTAACCGAGCCGCGCGCGTTCCGCGACGAATTCCAGGTCCTTGCGCCCCATGCGCGAGAACGGCAGGTGGGCCTGCAGGAACCGTATCGTGGAGTCGACGATGAGCGGGGGCGCGGACACGGAAAAGTGTCTAGCGGCTAGTATCTAGCGGATGGTCGGAATGGTGCGTCACGCGCTCCCGGCGCAGTGCGCTTCCGGCCAGACACTAGACACTAGACACTATCCATTGGTAGGTCAGTGTGCCGTCGCTTTCGACGCGAGGATGCCGGTGTTCTGCCGGGCGTACACCTCGGGCCACAACGCCTCCGAGCGGCGGTCGCGGAACAGCAGGGAGCCGAGCAGCACCGCGAGGAAGCCGAGCGGAATCGAGATGATGCCCGGGTTCTTGAGCTTGAACAGCGGCGCCTCGAGGCCGAGGAACGAGCGCTCCTTGCCCTCGACCTTGGCCATGTCGTCCTTCGCCTTCTGCACCGCCTTGTCGAGCGCGGTCTGATCGATCTGGCCCTGCTTGACGAGCTCCGGGTCGGCAGAAGCGAGCTTCGTCGCAATGGACTCGCGCCTGGCGGCCTCGCCGTCGAGCGCCTTCATCGAGGCCTCGCGCACGGCCTTCGGGTAGGTCACGTTCGGTGAGACGAGCGTGAGGCCGACCGCGACGACGGTGCCGACGACCATGCCGGCGACGATGCCGCCGGTGTTGCAGCGCTTCCAGTACAGCGTCAGCAGGACGCAGGGGAAGTTGGCGGAGGCCGCGACCGCGAACGCGAGCGCCACGAGGTGCGCGACGTTCTGGCCCTTGGCCGCGATGCCGATCGCGATGGCCATGGCGCCGACGACCACGGTGGCGACGCGCGCGGCCCGGACCTGCTGCTGCGGCGGCACCGTATCGCCGCCGTGATAGACGCCGACGTACAGGTCGTGGGCAATGGCCGAGGCCGCGGCGAGCACGAGGCCGGCGACGACCGCGACGATCGTCGCGAACGCGACCGCCGACACGAACGCCAGCATGAAGTTGCCCATGAACGAGTTCGCGCCGCCGCCCAGGTACTGCGCGAGCAGCGGGGCCGCCATGTTGCCGCCCGCGTCGATCGAGGCGATCGCAGCGGGGCCGACGAGCTTGGCCGCGCCGAAGCCGAGGAACAGCGTCAGCACGTAGAAGCCGCCGATGATGGCCATGGCCCAGAGCACCGACTTGCGCGCCTGCTGCGCGGTCGGCACCGTGAAGAAGCGCATCAGGATGTGGGGCAGGCCGGCCGTGCCGAACACCAGCGCCATGCCGAGCGAGATCTGGTCGATCGGGGCCTTGAAGTAAAGGCCGGGCTCGAGGAAGCGCTGCCCCAGCTCGGCCGCGCTCATGTTCTTCGCCGGGTCACCGAGCAGCGCGGCCACCTTGGCCTGCACCTTCGGGTCGCTGACGACGTCCTGCAGGAAGCCGGGCAGCGAGAAGCCGTACGGGAGCCAGACCAGCATGACGAGGATCAGCGACGCGGCGACCAGCAGGATCGCCTTGATGATCTGCACCCAGGTCGTGGCGACCATGCCGCCGAACAGCACGTAGGCCAGCATCAGCACGCCGACCGCGACCACGGAGATCTCGTAGTCGATGCCGATCAGCGTCTTCACGAGCACGCCGCCGCCGACCATCTGCGCGGTGAGGTAGAACGTCGACACCGTGATGACCGAGATCGCCCCGACGATGCGCATCGCCTTCGGGTTGTTCCGGTAGGCGAGGATGTCCGAAAGCGTGTAGCGGCCGATGTTGCGGCAGGGCTCGGCGATCACGAGCAGCACGGTGATGTAGGCCACGAGCCAGCCGACCGAGTACATGAAGCCGTCGTAGCCGTACTGCGAGATCAGGCCCGCAATGCCGAGGAACGAAGCGGCGGAGAGATAATCGCCCGCGATGGCCCAGCCGTTCTGCAAGCCGGTCACGCCGCCGCCGGCGGTGTAGAAGTCGGCGGCGGACTTGACGCGCTTGGCGGCGACGTAGGTCACGTACATCGTCAGTGCGATGATTGCCGCGAACACCGCGAACGTGAGCCAGCGGTATTCGGGCGCCACTGCGCCCTGCGCATACGCGCCCGTGCTGACGACCGGAAGCAGGCCGGCGATGCCCCAGGCGAGCGCCTTGCGGTTCTGGACGTTCATGCCGTCACCTTTCCCTGCTCGTAATCGGCCGCGAGCTCGCGCGCGAGGCGGTCGAACTCGCCGCCCGCCCGGCGCGAGTAATAGAACGCCACCGTCCAGGCGATCACGAACTCGCACAGCGCGAACACCAGGCCGAAGTTGATGACGCCCCAGACCTTGACCTTGAACAGGTCCTGGAAATAGGCGGCGCCGATCGGCAGCAGGAAATAGACGGCGACCGAGAAGACCATCAATGCGGTGAGAAAGCCCTGCTTCTTGCGGTGTAGCGCCTGGAAGCGCGGATCGGCGATGACTGCATCCCAGTCGATGGTGGGTGGACCGGCCATGACATGTTCCCCCTGGCTGCGATGAGCACGTGACGTGCCGCGGAATCTAGCAAGCCCGTCCGCAGTTGGAACTGAGACATTGGTCTAAGATGACGGTCCATGAAGAAAGCCAGCAAGCCGCATGACGTCGTCGTGTTCGGGGCCACGAGCTTCGTCGGCCAGATCCTGGTGCGATACCTGTTCGAAACCTTCGGGCGCGAGGGCGAGTTGCGCTGGGCCGTCGCCGGCCGCTCCCAGCCGAAGCTCGAGGCGCTGCGCAAGTCGCTCGGCCGCGGCGCCGGCCGGCTCGAGGCGCTCACGGCGGATGCGTCGAGACTCGACGACATGCGCCGCCTGTGCGCGAGCACGCATGTCGTAGTCTCGACCGTGGGCCCGTACGCGCTGTACGGTGAGCCGCTCGTGCAGGCCTGTGCCGAATCCGGCACGGATTACTGCGACCTCGCCGGCGAAGTGCAGTGGATCCGCCGCATGCTGACGCGGCACGAGGCGACGGCGCGGCGGTCGGGCGCCCGGATCGTCCACTGCTGCGGGTTCGACTCGATCCCGTCCGACCTGGGCGTGCACTTCCTGCAGCAGGTGGCGCAGCGACGCTTCGGCCAGCCCTGCACCGAGGTGAAGATGCGGGTGAAGGCGATGCGGGGAGGCGCCTCAGGCGGCACGGTGGCCTCGATCCTCAATTTGCTGGCCGAGGTCGGCCAGAATCCCGGCTTGCGCAAGGAACTCGCCGACCCTTATTCGCTCTGGACGGAAGCCGGCAAACCCAAGGTTCGCCAGCACGACGTCAGGTTCGCGGAGCACGACCCGGATTTCGGCGCCTGGGTGGCCCCGTTCGTGATGAGCGCGATCAACACGCGGATCGTGCACCGTTCGAACATGCTCACGCACGCGGCGTACGGGCACGACTTCCGCTACGACGAGGCCGTGCTGATGGGGCGCGGACTGCGCGGGCGCGCCAATGCCGCGGCCATGGCCTCGGCACTCGGAGCGTTCATGGTGGCAGCGTCCATCGGCCCGGTGCGCAAGACGCTCGAGCGTTTCGTGCTGCCGGCGCCCGGCGAAGGCCCGAGCCCGGAGGCCCAGCGCAAGGGCTGTTTCGACCTGCGTTTCCACGGCCGGACACGCGACGGCCGCGTGTTGCGCTGCAAGGTCACCGGCGACCGGGACCCGGGATACGGCTCGACCGCAAAAATGCTCGGGCAGGCGGCCGCATGCCTCGCGAGCGACGTCGCCGACCGACCGGGGGGATTCTGGACGCCGGCCACGTTGCTGGGGGACCGCCTGCTCGAGCGGCTCCGCGCACACGCCGGTCTCACGTTCGAAACGATCGACTGACCGAACGTACCGACGAGGATTCCGACGTTCGCGAGGCTGCAGGTGTTCACACTGCGCCGCTCGTCGACGCCATCGCCGGTCGGTCGCGACGACACGAGCGTATGATGCCGCCGAGTGCCTTTGCGCGGCCAGGTATTACGCAGATGCCCGCACCGACCAATGGTTCCGCCGCCGCCCCCGCGGGACGGCGCATCCTGCTCGTCGACGACAATCGCGACGCCGCGGACAGCCTTGCGCTGCTGCTGGGGCTCGAAGGGCACGACGTGCGCGTGGCCTATGCCGGACGTCCTGCGATCGAGATCGCGCACGAGTTCCGGCCCGAGATCGCGGTGCTCGACCTCGGCCTGCCCGACCTGAGCGGATACGACGTCGCGCGCCTGCTGCGCCAGGACCCCGCGCTCGGTCGCATCGAGCTGATCGCGCTCACGGGCTGGGGCCAGGAAGAGCACCGCAAGCGTGCCCTCGAGGCGGGCTTCGACCACCACGTCACCAAACCCGTCGACCTCGAGCAGCTCGCCCGCCTGCTGCAGGTGACACCGGGAAAATAGGCGAGGGTTGCATCGCACGCCGATTCGGTTGAGCATCGCGGCCTTTGCGTCGCGGAGACCGAGCATGCGTGCATTGACCCCGACCCTGGCCCTCCTGCTGATGTTCGGGGCCGTGAGCGCGCTGGGAGCGGAGGACGCGCGCGACGAAAAGAAGCGCGACGAGGCCGCCGCAAACGACGAGGCCGAGACGCCGAAACCGGTGCCGGCGTCGTCGGTGACCCGGCACCAGGTGACGGTGGACGGCAAGGCGCTCAAGTACACGGCCACCGCAGGCTGGTACATCCTCGAAGACAAGGACGACAAGCCGATCGCACGGTTCGGATTCACGGCTTACACGCTGGACGGCGTGAAGGACCCGTCGCGTCGCCCCGTGACCTTCGCGTTCAACGGCGGGCCGGGCTCGTCCTCGATCTGGCTGCACATGGGCATCATGGGCCCCCGCCGCGCCGTCGTGAACGACCCGGGGTATGCCGCGCCGCCGCCGGCGGAGATCGCGGACAACCCGTACACGCCGCTCGACGTGACGGACGTCGTGATGATCGACCCCGTCGGGACCGGCTTCAGCAAACCGCTCGGCGACGCGAAGCCCGAGGACTTCCACGGCGTGGACGAGGACATCCGTTCGGTCGCGCAGTTCATCAAGCGGTACGTGTCGGAGAACGGACGCTGGGGTTCGCCGAAGTACGTGCTCGGCGAGAGCTACGGCGGCATGCGCGGCGCCGGCCTCGCCTATCACCTGCAGGCCGAGCAGGGCATGAACCTCAACGGGCTCGTCATCGTGTCGCCGTTCCTCAATGCCGAGACGGGCATCGACGGCGCCGGCATCGACTACGCGCACGTCGCCTACTTCCCGACGCTCGCCGCGACGGCCTGGTATCACGGCCTCGTGCCGGACAAGCCGGCGACGATCACCGAGTACATGGCCGAGGTCGAGCGTTTCGCACGCGAGGAGTACCTGCCCGCGCTCGCGAAGGGCTACGTGCTGCCGGAGACGGAGAAGAAAGCCGTCGCGGCCAGGCTCGCGCGTTACACCGGCACGACCGCGGACTACTGGGAGCGTGCCGACCTGCGCGTGACGCACACGCAGTTCCTGCAGGAACTGAAGCGTGGCGACCGCCTGATCGCCGGCCGCATCGATTCGCGCTACGTCGGGCCGTCGACGAATCCGCTCGCCGGCGAGATGGACTACGACCCGTTCTTCCCGGCGATCGGTCCTGCGTACACGTCCGCGTTCCTGAGCTACCTGCACGGCGAACTGAAGTTCGGCCGCGACGAGGAATACCGCGTTTCGGCGTTCGACATCGAATGGAACTGGGAGCACGAGCAGCCCGGCAACGCCGGCTGGATGTCGCCGGTGCCGAATACGGTGCCGGACCTCGCGCTGGCGTTGACGATGAATCCGGGGCTGCACGTGCTGGTGCAGCAGGGCTGGTACGACCTCGCCACACCGTTCCTCGCGATGAAGCTCGACCTCGAGCACCTCGACATCACGCCCGAGGCGCGCAAGCGCATCGACGTGAAGTACTACGACGCGGGCCACATGATGTACGTGCACGGGCCGTCGATGCAGAAGTTCCGCGACGACCTCGTCGGTTTCATACGCGCGACGAACCGGCTCTAGGGTTCCTACTCCCGGTAGTGGGCGCCGCGACTCTCGGGGTTGGCCCACGCCGCGAGCGTGACGATCAGCGCCACGCGGACCGCGTTGCGCAGCCCGACGAGTTCGTCGGTCATCGCCGCGGCGCGGTAGAAACGTTCGATCTCGACCTCGAGGTTGCGCAGCGCCTCGATCGCGCGATTGAGCCGGCGCTCGGTGCGTACCAGCCCGACGTAGTTCCACATGACGTGCTTGATCGAGCTCATGTCCTGCGCGATCAGCGCCGGGTCGGGCTGCTCCGTCCCGGTACGCTGCCACGGCGGGATGTCGTCGAACCAGCTGTCGCTGTGCGCGAGCCGCTCCGCGATGCGTCGCGCCGAGCGGTGACCCCAGACCAGGCCCTCCAGCAGGGACGTGCTCGCGAGCCGGTTCGCACCGTGCAGGCCGGAGCACGCCACCTCGCCGACCGCGTACAGCCGCTCGACCGTGCTCTCCCCGTTCTCGTCGACCCAGACGCCGCCGCAGGAGTAGTGCGCGGCCGGCACCACGGGTAGCAGGTCGCGCGTGATGTCGATGCCGTACTCGAGGCACCCGCGGTGCATCTCCGGAAACTCGGCGCGGATGCGTTCCGCCGGCACGTAGGAGGCCACGTCCAGGTAGACGTTCGGGACGCCGCGCCGGAGCATCTCGGCGTGAATGCTGCGGGCCACGACGTCACGCGGCGCCAGGTCCTTCCACTTCGCGTCGTAGCGGTCCATGAACGGCGCGCCGTGTTCGTCGGCCAGGCGCGCGCCTGCGCCACGCACGGCTTCCGTGATCAGGAAGCACGGCGCGTTGCGGTGATAGAACGCCGTAGGGTGGAACTGCACGTACTCGGTGTTGATGACCCGCGCGCCGGCGCGATACGCCATGGCCAGGCCGTCGCCGCGCGCGCCGGCCGGGTTGGTCGTGCGCAGGAAGATCTGGCCGAGCCCGCCGGTCGCGAGCACCGTCGCGCGCGCGAGGATGCGTCCGATCCCCCCGCTGCGCTGATCGAGCACGTATGCGCCCGCGCATGACAGCGGCTGATACACGGCGCGGCGATCCCGTCCATGGTGCGCCGGCGTCAGCAGGTCGACCGCCGTGTGGTCGGTCAGCAGCGTGACGTTGCGGTGCCTGCGCAGCGCCCCGACCAGCGCCGTCTCGATCGCACGCCCGGTCGCGTCCGTCGCATGCGCGATGCGCGCGATGGAGTGGCCGCCTTCGCGACCGAGCGAGAGACGCCCGTCGGCCAGCCGGTCGAACGGCACGTTCAGGCGGTCGATCAGGATCGACTGCACCAGCGGCGGACCCTCCGTCGCGAGCGTGCGCACGGCCTGCTCGTGGCAAAGCCCGCCGCCCGCGTGCGTGATGTCCTGGGCGAGCAAGTCCGGGGAGTCGTCCTCGCCGCGGAAGATGATGCCGCCCTGCGCCCAGTAGGTGTTCGACTCCTCGGGCCGGTCGGCACGCGTGACGACGACGACGCTCGCCCCCAATTCCGCGAGCTCGAGCGCAGCCGTGCCGCCGGCGATGCCGCAGCCGATGACGAGGACGTCGGTGCGCAATGGATCGTTCAATCGACCTTGGGCCCCACGGCCAGCATCCGCTCCACGGAGCGCAGCGCGCGCACGCGGATCTC
>DASSJN010000231.1:0-2367 GCA_035691185.1 Steroidobacteraceae bacterium | reverse complement strand
CACGTCGGTCTCGAGGTCGTCGCCGAAGCCCTGATAGGCCATGTCGACGTACGGCAGCAGCCCGCGGCGTTCGATCACGGCGGCCAGTGCGCGCCATTGGTCGAACTCCAGGTCGGCGCCGGTCGGGTTGTGGCAGCAGCCGTGCAACAGCACGACCGCACCGGCGGGCAGGCGGCTCACGTAGTCGTACATCGCCTCGAAATCGACGTCGCGCCGCGCCGGGTCGTAGTACGGATAGCGCTCGAGTCGCAGGCCCGAACTGCCGACCAGCGGTTCGTGGTTGGCCCAGGTCGGCTCCGACACGTGGATGACCGTTGCGGGGCTCGACTCACGCAGCAGCTCCGTGCCGAGACGCAGCGCGCCGCAGCCGCCCACGGTCTGGATCGTCGCGATGCGCGGGCCGAGGGTCGTGGCGAGCGGGCCGAGCGCCAGTGCGACGATGCGATCGTTGAATTCGAGGTTGCCCGCGGGACCGACATAGGTCTTCGACAACTGCTCGGCGAGCAGCGCCCGCTCGGCCTCCTTGACCGCCGCGGGCACCGGAGTAATGCCGCGTTCGTCGCGGTAGACGCCGACCCCGAGGTCGACCTTGAGCGGGTAGGTGTCACGGCGGAACGCCGCAGTGACGCCGAGGATCGAGTCGGAGGGAAGTCGGTCGAGACGGTCGAACATGGAAGCGCCGGTGCGGTGACCCGCACATGATGCCATCAGGAAGCCTGTTTGCGCTCAGCCGGCCGCGCGGGCCGGTACGACCTTCTGGTCGATCGCCCCGAAGATGCTGGCGCCGTCGCGGCCGAACATTTCTATGCGGACGCGGTCGCCGAACATCAGGAACGTCGTCTTCGGCGAACCGTACTCGAGCGTCTCGAGCGCGCGTCTCTCGGCGAGGCAGCACGAGCCCTTCGAACGATCGTAGTTCGATACGGTGCCGGAGCCGATGATCGTGCCTGCCCCGAGTCGGCGCGTCTTCGTCACGTGTGCGATCAGCTGCGAGAAGTCGAACGTCATGTCGACCCCGGCGTCGGGTTCGCCGAACAGCCGTCCGTTGATGTGCGAGACGAGCGGCAAGTGCACCTTGCTCTCGGACCAGGCGCCCCCGAGTTCGTCGGGCGTCACGGCGCACGGCGAAAACGCCGTCGCGGGCTTGGACTGATAGAAGCCGAAGCCCTTGGCGAGTTCGGCCGGGATCAGGTTGCGCAGCGACCAGTCGTTGACCAGCATGAGCAGCTTGACGTGCCCCCGCGCCGCCTCCGCGTCCGTCAGCATCGGCACGTCGTCGGTGACGACGGCGACCTCCGCCTCGAGGTCGATGCCATAGTCCTCGCTCGCAAAGGCCACGTCGTCCATCGGACCGAGCAGGTCGTCCGAACCGCCCTGGTAGACCAGCGGATCGGTCCAGAAGCTCGGCGGCATCGCGGCATTGCGGGCCCTGCGCACCAGTTCCACGTGGTTGACGTAGGCTGATCCGTCCACCCAGTGATGCGCCCGCGGCAAGGGCGCCATCGCCTGCGCCGGGTCGAACCCGATCCAACCCTCGACCGCGCCACCCTCGAGGCGCCTCGCGAGGTCCTCGAGCTGCGGCGCCGTGCGGGACCAGTCGTCGAGCGCCTCCTGCAGGGTTGCCGCAATGTGCCGCGCCGGCACTGCGCGCGACAGGTCGCGGCCGACGACGACGAGCCGCCCGTCGCGCGTGCCGTCCCTGAGCGTGGCGAGTTTCACGGCGTTCCCTTCCAGCTGTCGACGTATGCGCCCCACTCGACCGCGCGACCGGCCTCGGTCACGTCGAGTGGATCGCGCGTGTCGATCATCACGGCATACTCGTCGGTCGCCGGCTTGGCCTGCTCGAACATGCGCGCGAGCGCCTTCGGGTGCGGACCGTGCGTGAAGCCCGCCGGGTGGAACGTAACCATGCCCGGATGAATGTTGTCGCGGCTGAAGAAATCGCCGGCGTGGTAGAAGATCACTTCGTCGTAGTCGTCGTTGTTGTGGAAGAACGGCACTTTGAGCGCGCGCGGGTCCGTCTCGAACGGACGCGGCACGAAGGTGCACACGACGAAGCGCGACGACAGGAACGTCGTGTGTGCCGACGGCGGCAAATGATAACGATGACTCATGAGCGGCCGGATGTCGCGCACGTTCAGGCGCACCGGCGCGAGTTCGCCGTGCCACCCCACGGCATCGAGCGGGTTGTACGGGTAGGTGATCGTGGAGACCGCCCCGCGGCGCTTGACCTCGACCTGCCAGGCGCGCTCCGGGGACTGCTGCCCGACGAACGCGGCGTCGATGCGCGGCACGTCGAGGATCGCCGGGTCGAAGATCGCGTGCGGCCCGACGAGCCCCTTCTCGGGCAGCATGTAGCTCGCGTTG
>DASSJN010000230.1:0-2803 GCA_035691185.1 Steroidobacteraceae bacterium | reverse complement strand
GTCCGTGCGCTTCCAGGCGGAAGGCGCCTCCACGGAGCTCTACATCCGCGGTGTCGGTTCGACGCTGGACCTGCCGAACATCGAACCGCCGACGGTCTTCAACTTCAATGGCGTCTACATCCCGCGCGAAGGCACGAGCGTCGGCCTGTTCGACATCGCGAGCGTGGAGCTGCTGCCCGGGCCCCAGGGCACGCTGTACGGACGTGCGGCGCTAGGCGGAACGGTCAACGTCGGGTTCAACCGGCCGACCCAGCAGTTCGAGACGAACGGGCTGCTCGAGATCGGCGATTACTCGCTCGTGCACGGAACGTTCGTGCAGAACCTGCCGGTCAGCGACGCGCTCGCGCTGCGTGGCGCGTTCGATTACATCGAGCACGACGGCTACCAGGCCACGGGAGCCGACTCGAAGCAGGACTATGCGGGTCGCGTCTCGGCGCTGTACGAGCCCAACGACGAGCTCGATGTCTATGTCTGGCTGCACGGGGCCAGGAAGGACGGCAACTCGCCGAACCTGGTGCGTCGCGGCTACAACGACGGCACGTTCGACGGCGACCCGGAGGCGTACGACCACGCCGACCCCTGGGACGACCGCATCGATCCCGGCGCGCCCACTGCGTCGCCGAACGAGTACGAGAGTTTCGGTGCGGGCGCGCAGGTCGACTGGCGGCTCGACGGGCTGACGCTGACCTACCTGCCGTCGTATTTCTACCTCGACTGGGACGGGCGCTACTGGCTCGAGAACATCGGCGCGCAACTGACCGCGCATTACAACCAGGTGACCCAGGAGTTCCGCGTCGCCAGCGACGCCGACGCGCGCCTGCGCTGGCTCGGCGGCCTGTACTACTACCGGGTCGCCAATGACGGCGATTTCTTCACCTACACGAACACCCCGGCGCCGTTCCCGCTGGCGCAGATCGACGACAACCGCCTCGAGGGTTACGCGGCGTTCGGACAGGCGACGTACGAGCTCACGGAGACGCTGCGCCTGGTGGCGGGCGGTCGCTTCAGCTGGGACCGACGCGAGGGCGAGGGGCGGACGGCCGACGGCACACCGTATTCCGCCGAAGAGGACTACGATCACTTCGACTGGAAGGTGGGCGTCGAGAAGGACCTGGCCGCGGCGGTGATGGCGTACGCGAACGTGCAGACAGGCTACCAGCCGGGCACCTACAACATGTTCCCGTCCAGCGACGACGACTCCAACCTCGTGCGTTCGGCGACGATGACGGCGTATACGGCGGGCATCAAGACCCGCTTCCTCGACGGCCGGCTGCAGGTCAACGACGAGGTGTTCCATTACGACTACGAGGACCTGCTCGTGCAGTCGTTCAACTTCAACACGTTCCTGCTGACGACGTTCAACGCGGACAGCAGCACGATCTATGGCAACCAGCTCGACGTGCTGTTCGAGCCGACCGACAGCGACCTGCTCAATGTCACCGTCGGCTACCTGCACGCCGAATACGACGAGTTCGTCGTGCCGGAGGGCGTCGACATCGGCATCGCGCAACGCGACTTCGGCGGCTACCCGCTGCAGTACGCGCCCGAGTGGACGCTGACCGCCGGCTACCAGCGCGACTTCACGGCCGGTGCAGGCAACCTGCGCGCGCGCATCGAGACCCGCTACGAGGACGAGTTCTGGGGCACGTTCGCGCAGAACCGGGGCACGCGGCAGGACGACTATTTCAAGACCGACGCCTCGCTCACGTATTACCCGGCCGACGATCGCTGGAGCCTCGGGCTCTGGATCCGGAACATCGAGAATGTCGCGGTGCTCGCGGCGACGACGACGGGCCAGTTCGGCCCGTACGGCGACGCGTTCATCGAGCCGCCGCGCACCTACGGCGCGCGGTTCACGTTCCGGCTCTGATCGGCGGTCGCATCGGCCGGTGTCGCACCCCGGGACTCGCCGATGATGCCGAGCAGCACCTCCGGGTCGACCGGCTTGACGAGGTGCAGGTCGAAGCCTGCCTCGCGCGTGCGCTCGCGGTCCGCCTCCTGTCCCCAGCCCGTGATCGCGATCAACCGTGCGGTGCGCGACCATTCGGCCTGGCGCAACTGCCGGGCGACGTCCTCGCCAGGAATGTCGGGCAGGCCGAGGTCCAGCAGCACGATGTCCGGGCGCAGCGCGCTCGCGATCGACAGCGCGTCCCCGCCGCGGTAAGCGACGTGCGCGTCGAGGCCGTGCGCGCGCAGCAGCATCGCCAGTCCCTCGGCGGCGTCCGTATTGTCGTCGACGATCAGAACGCGTCGCCGGCCCGTGGGCAGCGCGACGGCCCGGCCGTCGCTGTGCACGCGCGGGACCTCCACCGCGGTCGAGAGCGGCAACCGGACGCAGAATTCGGCGCCCTGCCCGAGGCCTTCGCTGCGAACCTCGATCGCGCCACCGTGCAGTTCCACGAGGCGGCGTGAAATCGCGAGCCCGATGCCCAGCCCGCCCTTCGTGGCGTGCACCGACGGGTGCACCTGCGAAAACAGCTTGAAGACGTTCGGCAGCATCTCCGGCGCGAGCCCGACGCCGGTGTCGCGCACGCAGATCTCGACGTCGTCGGCGTGCACCGCGACGGTCACGCCGATGCGTCCGCCCGCAGGCGTGTACTTGATCGCGTTCTGCAGCAGGTTGTGCACGACCTGTCCGATCCGCACCGGGTCGCCGTCGATCCACGCGGCGTCGGCGGGCATCGCGACGTCGAGTTCGTGCCGCTCGGCCAGCACGGCGGGCCGCGCGCTCTCCACGACGTCTTCGACCAGCTTGCGCACGTCGACGTGCTCGCGTTTCAGCTCGATCACGTTGCGCGTGATG
>DASSJN010000229.1:0-4794 GCA_035691185.1 Steroidobacteraceae bacterium | reverse complement strand
AGAGCGAGGAAGAGGGCGAGGCGTTCGCGCGGTCGGGCATCGTCGACGAGTACAAGGCGATGCTGACACAGACGATCGAGCGCAACTGGATCAAGCCGCCCTCGGCGCGCGCAGGCCTGGAATGCACCCTGCACGTGACGCAGGCGCCGGGCGGCACCGTGGTCGACGTGAAGATCGGCGAATGCAACGGCGACCAGGCCGTCCGCGAATCGGTGGCCAATGCCGTGTATCGTTCGTCACCGCTGCCCGCCCCGCGCGACCCTCGCGCGTTCGAACGGCGGCTGGTGATGGTCTTCAAGCCAACGGAGTAGCAGAACCTTGACGATCCTGTCGCGCGCATCGGCGCGTTCGTGCTCGCGGTCGTGGACGACCGTGCTGTTCCTCGCGTCGGCGTCGCTCTGGGTGGGGACGGCCCATGCCCAACTGCGGCTCGACATCACCCAGGGCGTGCGCGACGCTGTGCCGATTGCGGTCGTGCCGTTCGGCGGGCAGGCCGAAGGCGGCGCGACCGACGTGGCTGCCGTGGTGGCCAACGACCTGCAGTCGAGCGGTCGCTTCAAACCGCTCGAGCGTCGCGACATGGTGACGCGTCCCACGACCGGCGCCGCGATCCGCTTCGAGGACTGGCGACTGCTCCGCTCCGACTTCATCGTCGTCGGCCGCGTCGAGCCCGACGCCGCCGGGCTCGGCGTCACGTTCGAGCTGTTCAACGTGCAGACGGGGCAGCCGCTGCTGAGCCAGCGCCTCACCACGACCGAGCGAGGCCTTCGCGCAACGGCCCACCGCATCGCCGACCTCGTGTTCGAACGCCTGACCGGAATTGCCGGTGCGTTTTCGACCCGCATCGCCTACGTGACCGTCGAAGGGCGCCCGCCGAAGCAGCGATACCGGCTCGTCGTCGCCGATGCCGACGGCTACGCCCCGCGCACCGTCACCGAGTCGTCCGAGCCGCTGATGTCGCCGGCGTGGGCTCCGGACGGGCAGAGCCTCGCCTACGTCTCGTTCGAGGGCAAGGCGTCGGCGATCTACGTGCAGCGGCTCGCGAGCGGCGAGCGACGCCGCGTCTCGGCGCGGCTCGGCATCAACGGGGCACCAGCCTGGTCGCCGGACGGGCGCAAGCTCGCGCTCACGCTCTCGCGCGACGGCAACCTGGACATCTACGTGCTCGACCTCGCGACACAAGCCCTCACGCGCCTCACCTCGGACGGTTCCATCGACACGGAGCCGGAGTGGTCGCGCGATGGCTCGAGCATCTATTTCACGTCCGACCGCGCCGGCAGCGCGCAGGTCTATCGGATGGAGGCGTCCGCGGGCCAGCAACCACAGCGCCTCACGTTCACGAACGGATACAACGCGCGGCCGCGAGCGTCGCCCGACGGGCAGGCGCTCGCGCTGGTCACGCTCGATCGCGGCGCGTACCGTATCGCGACGTTCGATCTCAAGACGCGCAACCTCCACGTGCTGACCGATGGCCGCCAGGACGAGTCGCCGAGCTACGCCCCGAACGGCGCGGTGATCATCCACGCGACCCGGAGTGGTTCGCGCGGTGCGCTGGCAATGGTCTCGTCTGACGGCCGGTTCCAGCAGCGGCTCAGTTCGGACACAGGCGACGTGCGCGAGCCCGTCTGGTCGCCGTACCCGGCCGGCTCGCGATGAAGCCGACCCGCACGCAAGGTATGATTCGCCCCCGATTCGCCCCCGATTCGCCGCCCCCGCCGCGGTTCTGCCCCCGAGGAGTTCGATGAACATGAAGTGGACCCACGCCGTCGCTGCCGCCGTGCTGGCACTCGGCCTCGCCGCCTGCTCGAAGCCCAAGCAGGTGCAGCCCGACACGTCCGCGACGACGCCCCCGGCCGAGACGGGCGGTGCGTCGACCAGCGGCATCGGCACGGATGCAGGTGCGGCCGCAGCCGGCGCGATGAGCGACGCGCAGAAGCAGGCACTCGCGGCACTGCAGTCGCGCAACCTCGTCTACTTCGAATACGACAGCAGCGAGATCAAGCCGGAATACGACGCGGTCGTGACGGCCCACGCGGCGTACCTGGCCAGGTACAAGGCGGCGCGCGTGCGGCTCGAGGGCCACACCGACGAGCGCGGCTCGCGCGAATACAACATCGGCCTCGGCGAGCGCCGTGCGCAGACGGTGCGCCGGGCCCTGCTGCTGCAGGGCGTGCCGGAAGGCCAGATCACGACGGTGAGCTACGGCGAGGAGCGCCCGGTGACGGAAGGTTCCGAAGAATCCGCCTACGCGCAGAATCGCCGCGTCGAACTCGTGCAGGTGCAGTGACGCCATGACCCGCTCGAGCCACCCGGTCCTGGTGCTCGTCGCGACGCTGGCCTTCAGCGCCGCGGCGCAGGCGCAGTTCAGCAACACGGCGAGCAACAAGGAACTCGAGCAGCGCGCGAACCAGACCGACTCGCGCATCAATACGCTCGAGGGCCGATTGAACCAGTCGCTGCTCGAGCTGCAGCGGCAGATCGAGGCGTCGCAGCAGGAACTGCGCACACTGCGCGGCCAGATCGAGGAGGCGCGACATGACATCGAGATGCTGCGGCAGCAGCAGCGCGACCTCTACGCCGACCACGACCGTCGCCTGCTTGCGATCGAAAACGGTGCCGCCATGGGGGGCGTGCCTCCGGCCACGGGCGGTATCGCCAATCCGCCGGACGTCGTTTTCGCGGACGAGGCTGCCGTCTACGGCGAGGCGTTTGCGGCAATGAAGGCCGGACGGTACGAGGAGGCCGCCCGCGGCTTCCAGACCTACCTCGCGAAATATCCGCGGGGGCCGCGCGCCGACAACGCGACCTACTGGCTCGGCGAGGCGCAGTTCATGCAGCAGCAGTACGACGCGGCGCTCAGGTCGTTCCAGGCGGTGAGTGCGTTCCCGGAATCGCGACGGCTCGCCGAGGCGATGCTCAAGGTCGGCGACTGCCAGTCGGCGCTGAAGGCTTTCAAGAACGCGCGCATCTCGTACCAGAAGGTGGTCTCGACGTATCCGGAATCCGAGGCGGCCGCGCAGGCGCGCATGCGCATCGAGAAGCTGAACGCCGAGGGGCGGTGAGCCGGGTCAAGGTCACCGAGACCTTCGTCTCGATCCAGGGCGAAGCCGACGCCGTTGGCTGGCCCACGCTCTTCGTCCGCCTGACCGGTTGCCCGCTGCGCTGCGTCTACTGCGATACGCAGTACTCTTTCTACGGCGGCGAATGGAAGACGGTCGAGGAGCTGCTCGAGGTCGCACGCGGGAGCGGCGTGCGCCACGTCTGCGTGACGGGCGGGGAACCGCTGGCGCAGAAGGACTGTCTCGAATTGCTCACGGCGCTGTGCGACGCCGGCTTCAAGGTCTCGCTCGAGACGAGCGGGGCGCTCGACGTCGGGCGGGTAGACCCTCGCGTGAGTCGCGTGGTGGACCTGAAGACGCCGGGCTCGGGCGAGCAGCACCGCAACAGGCTCGAGAACCTCGACGTGCTCGGCGAACGGGACCAGGTCAAGTTCGTGCTCTGCTCGCGCGACGACTACGAGTGGGCGCGGGACCTGCTACGCGGTCGCTCGGAGCCGTTGCGCGGCCAGGTGCTTTTCTCGCCCGTCTGGGGCCAGCTCGAACCGCGGCAACTCGCCGAATGGATCCTCGAGGACCGGCTCGACGTGCGGCTGCAAGTGCAGCTGCACAAGGTCCTCTGGGGCGACCAACCGGGACGGTGACCCGATGAATCACACTGCCCCGGCCGGCACGCGCCCGGCGATCGTCCTCGTCTCGGGCGGCCTCGACTCCGCAACCTGTCTCGCGATTGCGCGCGCCGAGGGGTTTCGCTGCTACGCGTTGAGCTTTCGCTACGGACAGCGCCACGGCGCGGAACTCGTCGCGGCAAGGCACGTCGCCCGGCAACTTGGCGCGGTCGAGCACAGGGTCATGGACATCGACCTCGCGGCGTTCGGCGGCTCGGCGCTGACCGACGCTTCGCTCGCGGTGCCCGAAGACGGCGCGTTGACGTCGCGATCGATTCCGATCACGTATGTGCCGGCGCGGAACACGGTGTTCCTGTCGTTCGCATTGGCGTGGGCCGAGGTGCTGGAGGCGCACGACATCTACATCGGCGTGAACGCGGTCGACTACTCGGGCTATCCGGACTGCCGGCCCGAGTTCATCGCGGCGTTCGAGAAGATGGCGAACCTCGCGACCCGGGAAGGGCTGGAAGGTCGCGAGCGCCTGCGCATCCGCACGCCGCTGATCGATCTGAGCAAGGCCGAGATCATCCGCCGCGGCATGGCACTGGGCGTCGATTTCGCCGCGACGGTGTCGTGCTACCAGGCCGAGGCGGATGGCGCGGCCTGCGGTCGCTGCGACGCGTGTCGACTGCGCCGCGCAGGGTTCGAATCGGCGGGACTCGCAGACCCCACGCGCTATCGCTGACGCACGCTCAGGTCCGGCCGTCGCGACCGAACAGCCGGATCTCCCTTCCTATTGGCCGGCTCGGTGGCCCGACCCGCGTCCAGCGCCGGCGCTGGTCAATCGGGGTGGGGGACGGCGGGACGGGCTGCTATGATTCGCGCCCGCCACGGGGACCCCGGCTCCGGGCCGTTAGCTCAGCGGTAGAGCAGCTGGCTTTTAACCAGTTGGTCGATGGTTCGATCCCATCACGGCCCACCATCACACGTCGGAAAGCCCGTTCCGCGGTTCGCAGCGATGTCGTACGATTCCGATTTCGCGGACCGCCGACCCGGGGAGGGAAACCAATATGCGCCTGATCACCGCCTCGCTTGCCGCCCTGTTGATTGCTGGTTGTGCCTCGCAGCCG
>DASSJN010000228.1:0-5568 GCA_035691185.1 Steroidobacteraceae bacterium | reverse complement strand
CGGCAATCTGGTTGCCGAGGTCGACGGCACGACCGAAGGCTTCGTCGAACGGATGGTCTTCGTTTTGGGGGTCAGCGGCCACGATGGGTCAGGCAGGATGAAAACTTGCGCAATGATATCAGATGCCCGGGCGCGCGGCGGGCGGACGCGGCCGAAATAGCTTGAAAATCAGCGATTTCTACGCATCAGATTCCGGCCTTGCCGAGCGCGTCGACCAGTGCCCGCACTGCGCCCGCGACGCCGGGATGCTCGGCCTCGAGGCGCACCGCCGCGCCTTCGAGCGCCTCGCCCGGCGCAGGCGCGGCGTCGGATTCCACGGCCGCGGCCCGTTCGAGGGCTTGCTGGATGTCGCGCATCGCCGCCTCGAGCAAAGCACGATCTCCGGTCGCGAGCGTCCGGGCCTCGGCCAGTTCGCGGCGCAGTTCGGCAAGCGTGTGGTGCAGGTCGCTCATGGCATCTCCACCGGGACGGACGTCTCGGAAAGTGTAGCAGTGATATCGCCTTGCGGACCCGCGCAGACACCTGGCGGGCGGCTCCGCCTAGAATGCTCCGCAGGTCCGCACCTTGTGGAGCATCGATGAAGCCGACACCTGCATTCCTCGCACGCGCACTGGCGCTCGTCGCGGCCCTGGGCGCGGCGACCGTCGCGGCCGAAACGCCGCGGTTCGAGCTGACGCCGTTCGTGGGCGGGCGGATCGGCGGCGGTTTCGACATCGAGGACGAGACCACCGGCGAGGAGAGTTCGGTCGACCTCGACAACGGCGGCGGCTTCGGCATCGACCTCGGGCTCTACGCCTACCCGACCGGGATGTACGAGTTGCTCTACTCGAGCCAGTCGACCGGGCTCGATGCGAACGACCCTGCGCTCGACTCCGTCGACATCCGCGTCGACTACCTGCAGGTGGGCGGCACGGCGCTGTTCCCGCAGGAAACCTGGTTCGTGCCGTACCTCTCGCTGACGATCGGGGCGACGTTCCTCGAGCCGGAGAAGGGCAACTACGATTCCGAGACCAAGTTCTCGGGCAGCATCGGCGGCGGCTTCCGATTCCCGGTCAACGAACGCTTCAACGTCGTGCTCGGCCTGCGTGGTTACCTGACGCTGATCGATTCGGATACGGATCTGTTCTGCGTCAGTGAAGGCGGCGACGCCACATGCCTGATCAAGTCCACCGGCAGCACGTTCTTTCAGACGGAAGGCCAGCTCGGGGTCAGCGTCCGGTTCTGACTTTCCAGCCACGCCCGCCCGCGGGCGGCACGATGTCACAGCCGTGACCGTCGTCGAACAGGAGTTCGCGTTCCGGCCAGCGGACCGCGCCGAGCCGGCTGCGGAACGGCTCGCCGGGCCAGCCGAGTCGCTCGGCGAACCGCGCTCCGACGCAGTAGTCGTTGCAGAAGGCGCTGTCCGCGGCGCCGACCCATTCGTGCGCGGCACGGTCGGGAAACGGGTCGCGGGCATACCGGCCGAATCGCTCGCCCGTGTCGTGCGCAGGCCAGCGCCAGTAATGGCCGAAGATCACCGGCGTGTCCGCGACGTACGACTGCCACCAGTCGCCGCGCTCGACCATGCGCCACTTCCCCGCCATGAAATACGGCGCGGCGGTCCGCAGCTCGACCCCGGAGGTCAGCACGCGGACCGGGTTCGTCATCTGGTAGTCGAGGTCGTGCTCGGCGAGCGCTTCGAGCATGGGCACGTGCGCGGCCGGGTCGCGCAACCGCGGACCGTAGTGCTCGAGCAGGGCTCGCACCTCCTCGAACCGTCCGAGGACGCGCGAACGTTCGTCCGCACGCCCTGCGTACATACGATAGAGCTCCACGGCGCTCGACGTTCCCTGCGCCGCTCGCAACTCGGCAACGCGATCGTCGTCCCAGCACGCATGCACGAGGCGCAGATCCATGCGCTCCAGCGCGAGCGGCAGCGTGGTGAAGAACTCCAGGATTTCGCGTCGTGCGAGCGTGTCGCGGGCTGGTCGCGCCTCGAGGTACTGGCCCCGTTGCCGGTCGTGATCGTCCTCGAAGAACCAGCCGTTGGCCTCCTTGCGGACGCCCCGGAGCACGTTGAGCTCGTGGTTGCCGAGCAGGCACTGCGCCGTGCCCTCGTCGACCATCTCGCGCACGCGCCGGATCACGCCGGGGCTGTCGGGTCCGCGGTCGCAGAGGTCGCCGATGAAGACCAGGCGACGCGCCTGCGCATGTTCGCCGCGACCGGTGTACCCCAGCACGCGCAGCAGGTCCTCGAGCGCATCGATCTCGCCGTGCACGTCGCCGACGACGTCGATCGGCCCGTCGAACGCGGTTGCGACCAGCGGCAGAGGATCGACGGCGCCGGGGTCGAGGCCATCGGTCATGACGCAGCCACCTCGCGCTTCCTGTCCGTCGTCGCGGCCGCGCTGGTCAGACCAGGACCCGCTCGATGCCGCCGGCGTTCGCGCGCCGCACGTAGGTCGGCAGCCAGTCCGCCCCGAGGATGTGTCGCGCCATTTCGACGACTATGTAGTCTGCGCCCGTGCCGGCGTCGTCATCGTACCGCGACAGGCCCTGCAGACACGACGGGCAGGACGTCAGGACCTTGACCTCGCCGTCGTAGCCGTCGGCGCGCAGCTCGGCCGCCCCTTTTTCGATTTCCTGCTGCTTGCGGAATCGCACCTGGGTCGCAATGTCCGGGCGCGCCACGGCGAACGTGCCGGATTCGCCGCAGCACCGGTCGTTCTTCTCGACCTTGACGCCGCCGTCGGCGGTGCGCAGCAGTGCGTTCACGACCGCGAGCGGGTCGTGCGTCTTCATCGGCGGATGGCAGGGGTCGTGGTACATGTAGCGCACTCCGGTCGCGTGCTCGAGGCGGATGCCTTTTTCGAGCAGGAACTCGTGGATGTCGAGGATCCGCGAGCCCGGGAAGATCTGGTCGAATTCGTACCCCTGGAGCTGGTCGAAGCAGGTGCCGCAGCTCACCACGACCGTCCTGATGTCGAGGTAATTGAGAGTGTTGGCGACGCGGTGCAGCAGCACGCGGTTCTCGGTGATCATCTTCTCGGCCTGGTCGAACTGGCCGGCGCCGCGCTGTGGGTAGCCGCAGCAGAGGTAGCCGGGCGGCAGCACGGTCTGCACACCGGCGTGCCAGAGCATCGCCTGGGTCGCGAGCCCCACCTGCGAGAACAACCGCTCGGACCCGCAGCCGGGGAAATAGAACACCGCCTCCGAATCACTGCTGGTGCGCTGCGGATCGCGGATGATCGGGACGAAGTTCCGGTCCTCGACGTCGAGCAGGGCACGCACCGTTTTCTTCGGCAGGCCGCCCGGCATCTTCTTGTTGACGAAATGGATGACCTGCTCGCGGACCGGCGGGCGCCCGCCGGTCGTCGACGGCGGCCGGCGTGTCTGGACCGAGGCCAGCTTGCCGAGCGTACTCGCCCCGAGCCGCTGCGCCTTGTAGCCCCAGTCGATCATCAGTTTGCGCGTGAGCCTGATCGTGCCCGGGTCGTTCGTGTTCAGGAAGAACATCGCCGCGGACTTCGCCGGGTTCGCCCGGGCGGTGCCCATGCGCCGCAGCACGTCGCGCATCGCCATCGACACGTCGCCGAAGTCGATGTCGACGGGGCAGGGCGTTTCGCACTTGTGGCAGACGGTGCAGTGGTCGGCGACGTCGCCGAAGGCGTCCCAGTGCTGCAGCGACACGCCGCGCCGGGTCTGCTCCTCGTACAGGAACGCCTCGACCAGCATCGAGGTCGCGAGGATCTTGTTGCGCGGCGAGTAGAGCAGGTTCGCGCGCGGCACGTGCGTGCTGCAGACCGGCTTGCACTTGCCGCAGCGCAGGCAGTCCTTGATCGCGGCGCTGATCTGCGCGATGTCGGACTGCTGCATGATCAGCGACTCGTGGCCGAGCAGGTTGAAACTCGGCGTGTAGGCGTTGCGCAGGTCCGCCTCGGGCAGCAGCTTGCCCGCGTTGAAGCGCCCCTGCGGGTCGATGCGCTGCTTGTACGTGCGGAAGTCGGCGATCTCCGCCTCGTCGAGGAACTCGAGCTTGGTGAGGCCGATGCCGTGCTCGCCGGAGATCACGCCGCCGAGGCTGCGTGCCACGCGCATGATGCGCGCGACGGCGCGGTTCGCCGTCTGCAGCATCTCGTAGTCGTCGGAGTTGACCGGGATGTTGGTGTGCACGTTGCCGTCGCCGGCGTGCATGTGCAGCGCCACGAACACGCGGCCGTGCAGGACCGTCCGGTGGATGCCCTCGAGGTCGGCGAGCAGCGGCACGAACGGCCCGCCCGCGAAGATGCGCCGGAACTCGGCGCGCAGCTCGCGCTTCCAGGAAATGCGGATCGTACGGTCCTGCAGCAGGCCGAAGACGCGCCACTGGTCGTCGAGCCTGCCGCTTGCGCGGACCGCGTCTGCGATCGCGCCGAGCCCGGCCCCGTGCAGCTCGTCGAACGCGCCGGCCAGCGGACGGTCCATGTTCGCCGCGAGCCAGGCCCAGCGCTGGCGGCAGGTCGCGATCGCCTCGAGCGCCTGCTCGATGCGGCTCCCGAGAACTTCGGCGCGCGGCAGCCGGTCGACGTCGACGTCGTCGGTCTTGCCGATGCGGGGCTCGCCGCGCAGGTAGGCTTCGAGTGCGTCGAGCAGCGCGAGCTTGTTGTCGAGCGACAGCTCGATGTTGATGCGCTCGACCGCGTCGGTGTACTCGCCCAGGCGCTCGAGCGGGATCACGACGTCCTCGTTGAGCTTGAAGGCGTTGGTGTGGCGCGCAATCGCCGCGGTGCGGCTGCGGTCGCGCCAGAACGCCTTGCGGGCCTCGGCGCCCACGGCCGTGAAGCCTTCGCCCGAGCGCGCATTCGCGATGCGGACGACGTCGGAGGCGCAGCGTGCGACGGCCGCCTCCCCGGGGCCCGCGATGTCGCCCACGAGCACCATCTTCGGCAATTCCCCGCGTCTCGACTTGGTCGTGTAGCCGATCGCCTTCAGGTATCGCTCGTCGAGGTGCTCGAGGCCTGCGAGCTGCACGCCGCACTCGCGCTCCTGCCGCGCGAGTTCGTCGCGGATCTCCACGATCGCGGGAATCGCGTCGCGGGCCTGGCCGAAGAACTCGAGGCAGACCGTGCGCATGTGGGGCGGCAGCGTGTGCACGACCCAGCGCGCCGACGTGATGATCCCGTCGCAGCCTTCCTTCTGGATGCCCGGCAGGCCGCCCAGGTACTTGTCCGTGACGTCCTTGCCGAGACCGGCCTTGCGGAACGTGCGCCCCGGCAGTTCGAGGCGTTCCGTGCGCAGCACCCGTGCCGACTCGGCGGGCTGGCGTCCGTCCTTCCACACGAGTTCGAACACGGCAGTCGCGACGTCGTGGATCCTGCCCCGGTTGTGACCGATCCGCGTGACTTCGAGCCAGTCGCCGTCGGGCCCGACCATGCGCCACCAGGCGAGGTTGTCGAGCGCCGTGCCCCAGAGCACGGCCTTCTTGCCGCCCGCGTTCATCGCGATGTTGCCGCCTACGCAGGACGCGTCTGCGGACGTCGGGTCGACGGCGAACACGAACCCTGCGCGGTGAGCCGTCTCTTCGACACGGCGCGTCACGACCCCTGCCTC
>DASSJN010000227.1:0-8760 GCA_035691185.1 Steroidobacteraceae bacterium | reverse complement strand
TGCGCACCCCGCCCATCGTGTAGTGCTGCGCCGGGCGCACGGGGATCCACTGCTCGGCCGGGTCGACGCCCAGGAAGTACTGGCAGATCTCCTTGACCTCGCGCAGGTTGTGCTCGATGTGCTCGCGGCCGAGCAGCGTGATGTCGAGCCACAGGTGCTCGCCGAACCGCGACTTGGCGCCGAGTCCCTTGCGGATGTGTTCCTCCATGCGCCGCGAAACGACGTCGCGTGACGCGAGTTCCTTCTTCTCCGGCTCGTAGTCCGGCATGAAGCGGTGCCCGTTGGCGTCGCGCAGCAGGCCGCCGTCGCCGCGGCAGCCCTCGGTGACCAGGATGCCGGCCGGGAAGATGCCGGTCGGGTGGAACTGCACAGCCTCCATGTTGCCGAGCGGCACGACGCCGGTTTCGAGCGCGAGCGCCGCGCCGATCCCTTCGCAGATCACGGCGTTCGTCGTCACGCGGTAGACGCGCCCCGCGCCGCCGGTCGCGATCGCGGTCGCCTTGGCGACGTAAGCCGTCAGCTCGCCGGTGATCAGGTCGCGCACGACCGCGCCGTGGCAGCGCTTGCCGTCGTGGATCAGCGCCAGGGCCTCCGTGCGCTCGTGCACCGGGATGCCCTCGGCGATCGCGCGATCCCCCACGGCGAACAGCATCGCGTGGCCCGTGCCGTCGGAGACGTAGCAGGTCCGCCACTTCTTGGTGCCGCCGAAGTCGCGTTGCGCCACGAGTCCGTGCGCCTCGCCGCGCTCGGTGAGCGTGACCTTTTCGCCGTTGATGATGACCTGCCGGTCGCCCTGCCGGACGCGGCTCCAGGGCACGCCCCAGGCGGCCAGTTCGCGTACGGCCTTCGGGGCCGTGTTGACGAACATGCGCACGACCCGCTGGTCGGCCCCCCAGTCGCTGCCCTTGACCGTGTCCTCGAAGTGGACGTCCTCGTTGTCGCCCTGCCCCTTGAACACGTTGGCCAGGCTGGCCTGCATGCCGCCCTGCGCGGCCGCCGAATGGGACCGTTTTGGAGGTACCAGCGACAGCACGATCGCGTCGTGGCCGCGCCGGCGCGCGCCGATGGCCACGCGCAGACCGGCGAGACCGCCGCCGATGACCAGCACGTCGGTGTAGACGATCCTCACGGCGCCACCTCCGTCGCGATGCCGGCGGGCACGTACGGCTCACCGTAATTCGGCGCGTGCTCGATGCCGATCTTCATGTACGCGGCCAGCGTCGCGAGTCCGAGCACGAGGAAGAACGCCGTCAGCGTCCACTTGAACCTGCGCAGCTTGCGGCGCGTCGCGAGCGGATCGCCGTTCTCGAACCAGCCCCACTTCAGTGCGACGCGATAGAGACCCACGCCGCCGTGGAACTCGACCGCGAACAGCAGCACCAGGTAGAGCGGCCACAGCGTGTCGCTCCAGACACGGTCGGCGGACCCGTAGGGCCCGATCGTGTCGGGCTGCGTCATCATGATGTACAGGTGCACGGAAGCGAGGAAAAACAAGGCAAAACCGGTCACGACCTGCCAGTACCAGAGCGTCGTGTCCTCGTGCCGCATCTGCGCCACGTGATCGCGCAAGGCGCGGTACTGGCGGTAGTTCGCCGGGAACTTGCGCATCGCGAGTGCCGCGTGCACGATGAACAACGTCGCCACGCAGGCGACGAGCGCGGAGACGAGCCAGTACTGCGCGCTGCCGAATACGAAGTAACCTTCGAACATGCGCGCCACCGTCCACATGGCGTCCTTGCCGAGCAGGATCGAGGCGACGAAGAACATGTGGACCCACATGAACAGGCCGAGCGCGAGCCCGGTCGCGCTCTGCAGCAGGTCCAGCCGGGCGGGCCAGCGGCGCGTACGCGTTCCGGCGCTGGCAGCGAGTGTACCGACGAGTCGACGAGTGGCATCCACGGCTGGTTCTCACACGCGGCAGGAGTGACACTGGATTTCGGGCGAGGCAGACCGCCGCTGCCATAAGTGTTTTCCTCGGTCACGAGCCGTTTCGCATGAAACTATAGTTCCCTGCACTCCGAGACGACGGGCTGATGAACGCATATCTCTCATTCATCGTGTACCTGGTGGCGATCATCGGCTTCGTCGCGCTCACTTTGTGGCTGAATCGCGTGCTCGGGCCGAAGCCGGAGCCCACCCCCCTGAAGCTCGAGCCGTTCGAGTGCGGCGCGACGCCGATCCAGACCGACAACACCCGGGCCGTGCCGGTCAAGTACTACGCGATCGCCGTGATGTTCATCCTGTTCGACCTCGAAACGGTGTTCCTCTACCTGTGGGCCCTCGCCGCGCAACCGATGACCGGCTTCATGCTCGGCACGTTCGCGCTGTTCGCCACCCTGCTGGTGGTGATCATGCTGTACGTCTGGCGCTCGGGGCTGCTCGAGGAGGTCACGTCTTGACCTCGGCGAAACCGGCCCAGCCGGCGGTCCCGCGCGGCGCCTTCGAGTACCTGACGACGCGCAAGGACGAATTCGTCGGCTGGGCGCGCAAGTTCTCGCTGTTCCCGTACCCGTTCGTCACGGCCTGCTGCGCCATGGAGTTCATGTCGGTGAGTTCGACACTCTACGACACGGACCGCTTCGGCGCCGCCCTGCCGCGCTTCACGCCGCGCCAGTCGGACCTGCTGATGGTCGTGGGCACCGTCTCGCACAAGCAGGCCCCCATCCTGCGCAAGGTGTACGAGCAGATGTGCGAGCCCAAGTGGGTCATCGCGTTCGGCGTCTGCGCGACCAGCGGCGGCTTCTACCAGAACTACGCGGCGCTGCCCGGCATCGACAAGATCATCCCCGTCGACGTGTACATCCCGGGCTGCCCGCCGCGGCCGGAGATGGTCATCGACGGGATCATGCAGCTGCAGGACAAGATCGCGGCCGAGCGGCACCCGATCATCAACAAGGACTTCTAGCCAGTGAGCGCGGGGGAAGACTTTCTCGGGCAGGTGCAGGCCGGCGTCGGCGCGGGGACGCTGGCCTCGAGCATGGCGCACGGGATCCTCGTGCTGGAGGTCGAGCCGTCGCAGCTGCTGCCCGTGGTCACCCGGCTCAGGGACACGTTCGGCTTCGACATGTTCCTCGACGTCACCGCCGTCGACTGGCCCCAGCGCCGGCCGCGCTTCGACGTCGTGCATCACTTCTACTCGACGCAGAGGTTCGTGCGGGTGCGCGTCAAGACCTGCGTGGAGGAGTCCGAGCCCGTCGTCGACACGCTCGTGCCGCTCTACGGATCAGCCCGCTACATGGAGCGCGAGTGCCACGAGATGTACGGCATCGGCTTCCGCGGCAACGACGACCTGCGGCCGCTGCTGCTGTACGAGGGTTTCGTGGGGCACCCGCTGCGCAAGGACTACCCCAAGCGGGCGGAACAGCCGCTCGTGCCGTACCGCGAGCCGAAGCCATGAGCACGCTGCCGCCCCTCACCACGCTGCCGAACCCGATCCGGCCGGCCTTCACGGAAGGCCAGACGCCGGGGTCGGTGATCGTGAACATCGGGCCGTCCCATCCGGCCACGCACGGTACGATCCAGATCGTCGCGGAACTCTCGGGTGAGCGGGTCGTGCGGACCGACGTCCATTGCGGCTACCTGCACCGGGGGTTCGAGAAGGAGTGCGAGTCGCACACCTGGCACAACCTGATCCCGTACGTCGACCGCCTGAACTACTGCTCGGCGCTGATCAACGACTTCGCCTACTGCGAGGCCGTCGAGAAGCTGATGGGCATCGAGCTCACGCCGCGCTGCCGCCACCTGCGCACGCTGCTGGCCGAGTACTCGAGGATCGCCGATCACCTGACCTGCGTCGCCGCGGCGCTGATGGAGCTGGGCGCCATGACGGCGTTCCTCTACCTCGTCACGATCCGCGACTACGTCTACGAGCACATCGCCGACCTCACCGGCGCCCGCGTCACGCACACCTACGGGCGCATCGGCGGCCTGGCGCGCGACCTGCCCGACGGCTGGCTCGCGCGGCTCGAGCAGATCCTCGACCAGATGGACACGTTCGTCGACCGCGTGCACGGCCTCGTCGATCGCAACCGGATCTTCATCGACCGCATGCGCGACATCGGCGTGATCACGACGGCCGAGGCGATCAACTGGGGTTTCACGGGCCCGATCCTGCGTTCGACCGGCGCGCCGCGCGACCTGCGCAAGGACACCCCGTACCTGTCCTACGGCGAGCTCGACTTCGAGGTGCCGGTCGGCATCAAGGGCGACAACTACGACCGCTACTACGTCCGCATGCGCGAGATGGACGAGTCGCGGCACATGATCCGCCAGCTGGTCGACATGCTGGAGCCCGGCCCGATCTGTGTAGACGACCGCCGCTGCACGTTCCCGGACAAGGAGGCCGTCTATACCGAGATCGAGGCGCTGATCAACCACTTCAAGCTCGTCATGGAGGGCCCGCAGGTGCCCGCCGGCGAGGTGTATTCGGCGCACGAGGGCGCCAACGGCGAGCTCGGCTTCTACCTCGTCAGCGTCGGAGGCGGCGTGCCGTGGAAGGTCCACTGCCGCAGCCCGAGCTTCGTGCACATGGGCGGCGTCCACCGGATGCTCGACGGCTACCAGCTCGCCGACATCGTGCCGACCTTCGGTTCGGTCAACATGATCGGCGGGGAGTGCGACAGGTGAAGCACCTCATCCCCGAGTTCCAGAAGCTGCGCGAACGCTTCCCGGCCGGGTTCGAGTCCTCGCTCGTGCTGCCTTGCGTGCGGCGCATCCAGGAAGACCGCGGTTACGTGTCGGACAGCGACATCGTCGAACTCGCGCAGTACCTCGGGATCCCGCAGATCCAGATCGAGGAGGTGCTCTCGTTCTACACGATGTTCCGGCGCAAGCCGATCGGCCGCTGGCACCTGCAGTTCTGCCACAACGTCAGCTGCTCGATGAACGGCGCCGAGAGCATCCTCGCGCACGTCGAGCGACGGCTCGGCATCAGGCCGGGCGAGACGACGCCGGACGGCCGCTTCACGCTGTCGCACGCCGAATGCCTCGGCTCGTGCGGCACGGCGCCGATGATGATGGTCAACGAGGCGTATCACGAGAACCTGACCCCCGCGACGGTGGACGCGCTGCTCGAGGAGCTGAAGTAGCCATGCCCGGCCGCCAGCTGCTCATGACGTTCCCGGTGACCGCGACGTCGCACTCGCTGGCCGAGTACCGCGCGCGCGGCGGCTACGCCGCCCTCGCCAAGGTCATGCGCGAGATGAAGCCCCAGGACGTGGTCAAGGAAGTGTCGGCGTCGGGACTGCAGGGCCGCGGCGGCGCCTCGTTCGAGGTCGGCCGCAAATGGCAGGTCGTGCAGTACGACGACGGCCACCCGCATTACCTGATCGCGAACGCCGACGAGGGCGAGCCGGGCACGTTCAAGGACCGCTGGATCCTGGAGAACAACCCGCACGTGCTGCTCGAGTCGATGCTGATCGCGAGCTACGCGCTGAACGTCCGCAACTGCTTCGTCTACATCCGCGGCGAGTTCGACCTGCCCTATCGCCGGCTCGCCGGCGCGGTCGAGGAAGCCTACGCGGCGGGCTATTTCGGCACGAGCGTCCTCGGCACCGACTTCGCCTGCGACATCGTCGTCTACCGCGGCGCGGGGGCCTACGTCGCCGGCGAGGCCTCGGGCCTGATCGCCTCGCTCGAAGGCAAGAAGAGCTACCCGCGCAACCGTCCGCCGCGTCTCACGGTGCGCGGCCTCTACCAGCAGCCGACCGTGGTCAACAACGTCGAATCGCTGTCGAACATCGCCGGCATCATCCTGCACGGCGCGGCCGCGTTCCGTGCCGTCGGCACGGCCAAGAGCCCCGGCACGCGCCTGATCTCGATCTCCGGCCACATCAGCCGGCCGGGCGTCTACGAAGTCGAGTGCGGCTATCCGTGGATGAAGTTCCTCGAGGAGGACTGCGGTGGAGTGCCCGGCGGGCGGCCGATCAAGTGCCTGGTCCCCGGCGGCGTGTCGTCGAAGGTCCTGACCGGCGCGGAAATCAAGGACCTGGTCCTGTCCCACGAAGCCCTGTGGGACGCCGGCTCCACCATGGGCTCGGGCGGCATGATCGTGGTCGCCGAGGGCACGTGCATGGTGTCCCTGCTGCAGGTGATCCTGCGCTTCTACCACCACGAGTCGTGCGGCCAGTGCACGCCGTGCCGGCACGGCACGGGCTGGATGCACCGCATCATCGACCGCATCGTCGCGGGCCGCGGCGTGCCGGAAGACATCGACCGCCTCTACTACGTCTCGAAGTTCAACGACGGGACGACGATCTGCGGGCTCGGCGACGCGGCCGGCTACGCCTGCACCGGAATCCTCGACAAGTTCCGCGACGAGTTCGAGTACTGCATCGAGCACAAGCGCTCCAAGTACGACGGGAACCTGGAATGCCTGAAATCTTCATAAACGGGCAGGCGATCCAGGCGCGCGACGGCCAGACCGTCATGGAGGTCGCGCGCGAGCACGGCCACTTCATCCCGTATTTCTGCTGGCATCCGCGGCTTTCGATCGCGGGCAACTGCCGGATGTGCCTGGTCGAGGTCGAGGGCCGCGGGCTCGACATCGCCTGCAACATGCCGGTGTCCAAGGGCATGAAGGTCTTCACGGCCTCCGACGAGGTCAAGGCGCACCGCAAGGCGATCCTGCAGTTCATCACGCTGAACCACCCCGTCGACTGCGGCATCTGCGACAAGGCCGGCGAGTGCACGCTGCAGGACTACCACTACGAGTACAACGGCGAGCGATCGCTGTCGCGCGACGAGAAGGTCAAGTCGACCAAGTTCTACAACCTCTCGAACCGGATCCTGCTCGACAACGAACGCTGTATCCTGTGCCTGCGCTGCACGCGATTCACGCACGAGGTGTCGAAGTCCATGGCGCTCGGCATCGAGCGCCGCGGCGACGTCTCGAACATCCGCCCGGTCGAGGACCGGCCGCTGAGCGAGGACCCGTACTCGGACAACATCGTCGACCTCTGTCCGGTCGGCGCGCTGCTCTCGCGGCAGTTCCTGCACAAGTCGCGCGTGTGGTTCCTGCAGCCCACGCCGTCGGTGTGCCCGCGCTGCGCGCGCGGCTGCAGCATCCAGGTCTGGCACCGCAAGCAGGAGTGGCATCTCAAGGCGCTCGACCCGCGCCAGAACGAGTCGATCGCGCGCGTGACGCCGCTCGAGAACCCGGCCGTCAACGGCCCCTGGATCTGCAACGTCGGCCGCGACCTCGCACAGGTGTTCGAACGCGCGCGCGCCGAGGAGCCCATGCTCAAGGGCCGTCCCGTCGGCATCGCGGCCGCGCTCGACGAGGCGCGTCGGATCATCAGCACCGCGCGGCACTGCGTGGCGCTCGTCTCGAACTGGGGTTCCAACGAGGAACTCGAGGCGTTCAAGCGCGACCTCGGCGAGGTCTTCCACGCATTCGTGAAGCAGGACTGGCAACCTCAGCCCGGCGAACGCATCGAGGACGACCTGCTGATCCGCGCCGACAAGAATCCGAACAGCTGGGCGGCGCGCGAGTTGTTCGGCGACGCCGCGCCGCACTTCCCCGAGGGCACGGACGTCGTGCTGGTCTGGGGCGAGGGTTTCGATTTCGCGCAGATCCCGCCGCGCGCGAAGGTCATCTTCCTCAACTCGTACCTGCAGCCGGAGAACGGCCACGCCGACGTGTTCCTGCCGGTCAGCATCCAGACGGAGCGGTCGGGCCACTACACCAATTTCCAGGGCGTGGTCAGCGCCTTCGAGCCGTGCTTCGAGAAGAAGCCGGGCGTCTCCGACGCCGAAGCGCTGTTCAAGGCCCTGGCCGCCCCCGCGCGAGGCCACCTGTGAACGCGCCGGATCTCGCCATCAGCCTGGTCTACATCGGCTATGCGCTCGCGGTGCTGCTCACGTTCGGCGCGATCCTGACCTGGGTCGAGCGCAAGCAGGCGGCGATCATGTCGGACCGGATCGGCGCCAACCGCGCGTATCTCCGGATCCCGTTCACGCAGGTCAAGCTGATCTGGCTCGGCCTGTTCCACGGCATGGCGGACGGCCTGAAGCTGCTGCTCAAGGAGGACTTCAGGCCGATCGCGTACGACAGGCTCGCCTACGCACTCGGGCCCTGGCTCGCGATCGTGCCGGTGCTGCTGGTCTTCGCCGTCGTGCCTTTCGGCGGCACGCTCGATCCGGGCCGGCTGTTCCCGGGCCTCGCAGACTGGTTCGGCGGCCGCACTTACGCGATGCAGATCGCGCCGATCGACGCGGGCCTGCTCGTCGTCTTCGCGTTCAGCGGCATCACGATCATCGGCGCGATGCTCGCCGGCTGGTCGTCGGCCAACAAGTTCTCGCTGCTGGGCGCACTGCGGGCGGGCTCGCAGCTGATCTCGTACGAACTCGTGATGGGTCTCACCGTGCTCGGCATCGTGCTGGTGTTCAGCACGGTCGACCTGGCGAGCATCGTCGAGCAGCAGTCGGGCACGGTGCTCGGGTTCCTGCCCGCGTGGGGCATCGTCTACCAGCCGTTCGCCGCCGTGCTGTTCCTGACGGCGGGCATCGCCGAGAACAAGCGCATCCCGTTCGACCTGCCCGAGGCCGAGTCCGAGCTGATCTCCGGCTACTTCACCGAATACAGCGCGATGAAGCAAGGCGTGTTCATGCTCTCGGAATTCATCGAGATCGCGATCATCGCCGCGCTGTTCGTGACGCTGTTCCTCGGCGGCTACAACCTGCCGTACATGAACGACGCGGGTTTCACGCTGCCCGGCGGCGCCACCGTCGCGCTGAGCCACGGCTGGGTCGTGGTGATCC
>DASSJN010000226.1:0-24650 GCA_035691185.1 Steroidobacteraceae bacterium | reverse complement strand
GACCGTGGTGCGCAGCCGCGCGGTGGTGCTCGGCCTGGAGAGCGACTTCTACCAGAAGTCCGACGTGCACATCCACGTGCCGGAAGGCGCGACGCCGAAGGACGGACCGAGCGCCGGCATCGGCATGTGCACCGCGCTCGTCTCCGCGCTCACGCGGATCCCGGTGCGCGCCGACGTCGCGATGACGGGCGAGATCACGCTGCGCGGCCAGGTGCTGCCGATCGGCGGCCTCAAGGAGAAGCTGCTCGCGGCACACCGTGGCGGCATCACGACGGTGCTGATCCCGGACGAGAACGTGAAGGACCTCGCCGAGATCCCGGACAACATCAAGGGCAAGCTCGAGATCAAGCCGGTCAAGTGGATCGACGAGGTCCTGCAGCTGTCGCTCAAGGACACGCCGCAGCCGGTCGCGGCGCCGCGCGAGGAGGAAAAGGTCGCCGACGACGGCAAGCGTGCCGTCGCCAAGCGGCCCTCCAAGCGCGCCGGCAAACAGGTGCACGCCCACTGAGGGCAGGACACGATCCAGACGAGGACCAGGACATCATGAACAAGAACGACTTGATCGATGCAGTGACCGAGCGCACGTCGCTCGCGAAGTCCGACGCCGCGCGCGCCGTGGAAGCGGTGCTCGGGGCGATCACCGAGGCGCTGCAGAAGGGCGACACGGTGGGCCTTTCCGGCTTCGGGACCTTCGCCGTGAAGCCCCGCGCCGCGCGGACGGGGCGCAACCCGCGGACAGGGGAGGCCATCGACATCCCGGCGAGCAAGGTGCCGGGGTTCAAGGCTGGCAAAGGCCTGAAGGATGCCGTAAGCTAGTGGGCTCCCAGACGAGGCACGGGTGCTTAGCTCAGCTGGGAGAGCGACGCCCTTACAAGGCGTAGGTCGGGGGTTCGAACCCCTCAGCACCCACCAGAAGATCGACGCGGAGTGGTAGTTCAGTCGGTTAGAATACCGGCCTGTCACGCCGGGGGTCGCGGGTTCGAGTCCCGTCCACTCCGCCACTTTCTGGTCCATCGAAAGCCCGCTCGCGCGGGCTTTTGTGTTTTCGGGGTAACCAACAACTGGCGAGCCGCAGGCTCGCCTCTTACTATCGCCTACCTCCTAACCCCTCTCCCCTGACAACACGATGCTGCAGAAAATTCGCGACAGGATCTCGGGCTGGTTCGCCGCGGTGTTCCTCGGGGCCATCGCCGTCGTCTTCATTTTCTGGGGCATCCAGTTCGAGTCGACGCTGACCACCGAGGCCGCCCAGGTCAACGGCCAGGAAATCCCGGCCCAGATCGTGCTGCAGGCCTGGCAGGACAGGCAGTCGGAACTGCAGCAGCAGCTCCGCGACGAGCTGCCGCCGGAACTCATGAGGTCCGAGCAGCAGAAGCTCATCGACGAGTTCATCGACCGCGAGCTGCTCGTCCAGCGGGCGCACGAGAGCGGCTATCGCGTCAGCGACCGCGAACTCGCCGAGACGCTGCGGCAGATCCCGGCGCTGCAGGTGGACGGCCAGTTCTCGCGCGACCGCTACGCCGCGTTGCTGCGCCAGCAGGGCCGCAGCGAATCGGAGTTCGAGCGCGAATTCCGCCGCGACCTCGAGTCCAACCAGCTGCGCAATGCCATCGCGGTTTCGTCGTTCGTGACGCCCGCCGAGCTGCAGCGCCGCGTGGCGCTCGAAGGCGAGACGCGCGAAGTCGCGTACGCCGTCATTCCCGCCGCGGCCTATGCGGCCCAGGTGAACGTCACGCCCGAAGCCGTCGCGGCCCATTATGAGAAGAACCGGTCGCAGTTCATGACGCCCGAATCGGTGTCGCTGCAGTACCTGCAGCTCAACCTGGCCGAGATCGCCGCCTCGGTGGAGGTTACCGAGGAAGGGCTGCACCGGTTCTACGAGGAGAACGCCGCGCGCAACGAGACGCCGGAGCGACGCAAGGCGAGCCACATCCTGGTCGAATCGGGCAGCGACGACGCGGCCGCGAAGAAGGAAGCCGAGGAACTCGCGGCCCGCGTCCGGGCAGGCGAGGACTTCGCCAAGCTCGCGCGCGAGCACTCCGACGACGTCGGCTCCAAAGCCGCCGGCGGCGACCTCGGCTGGGCGACGCGCGAAGCCTACGTCCCGGAGTTCTCGGCAGCATTGTTCGGCATGAAGGACAAGGGCGAGATCACCGGGCCGGTCCGCACGCAGTTCGGCTATCACATCATCCGGCTCGAGGACGTCGAGACCGCGCACGTGCGCAGCTTCGACGAAGTGCGCGCCGAGATCGAGCCGGAGTACCGTCGCGACCAGGCGCAGAACCTCTTCTACGAGCAGTCGCAGCAGCTCGCCGACGAATCGTTCGCGGCGCTGACCGAACTCGACAGCGTCGCAAAGAAGCTCGGCATGACCGTGCAGACGGTCGAGAACTTCACTCGCCAGGCTGGCGGCGGCGCGCTCGGCAACGACCGCAAGATCATCGAGGCCGCCTTCAGCGAGGAAGTGCTGCAGGAGCGGCAGAACAGCCCGCCGATCCAGCTCGGCGACGAGAGCGTCGTGGTGCTGCGCGTAGCGGCGCACCGGCCGTCGCAGCAGCGACCGCTCGAGGAAGTGCGCGACGAGATCACGGCGCAGCTCCGCGAGGAGGGCGCGCGCAAGGCCGCCGAGGAAGCTGCCGCGGCGCTGGCGAAGCGCGTCAATGCGGGCGAGTCGTTCGTCGACGCGGCCACGGCAGCGGGTGCGACGCCCACGCCGCCGCAGGCCGTGAGGCGCACCGGCCCGGTCAGCGAAACGGCCGCGCCGGTCGCACCGGAACTGGTCAAGGCCGTGTTCCAGGCCCCGCGCCCCGCCGGCGAGGGCAAGGTGAGCGCCGGCACCGCGACGCTGGCCTCGGGCGACCAGGCCGTGTTCGTCGTCTCGAGCGTGCGCGCCGGCACAGTGGATGCGACCGCCGCGACCGAGTTGCCGCTGCGTGCGCAGCAGACCGCCCAGGTCCGCGCCGCCGTCGAGTTCAGTGCGTACATGGAGGAGTTGAGGCGGACGTCGAAGATCGAGCGGAACGCGAGGTTGTTTGCGACGGACCAGTGAAGAAGTGCCTAGTGTTCAGTGTCTAGCGGATAGTAAGAAGGAGGCCGGCATCGCCGGCCTTTTTCTTTTTCTGCACGCACGAATCTTGGGCGTGCGCCGCGAAAATCGGCTGGTGCGGGGAGTAGGCGAGGGGAACCATGCTTGTCATGGCCGGGCTTCACGCTACGAACAAGGACCTCGTCGTCTGGCAGAAAGCGATCGCGCTGGCGCTCTGCATTTATAGATCGTCGGAGCGCTTTCCCCGGAACGAACTATTTGGTCTCACCTCGCAGCTTCGGCGAGCCGCCGTCTCCATTCCGTCCAACATCGCCGAGGGTGCGGCCCGTCGGACCACGAGGGAATTCCTCATGTTCCTGCACGTCGCGCGCGGGTCCCTGGCCGAAGTCGAGACCCAGATCCTGCTTGCTCGGCAACTAGGTTACCTGGACGAACGGCAGCGAGCGGATCTCGAAATGCTGGTCATCGAGGTCGGGCGGTTGATCAATTCGTTCATCGTCGGTCTGCGGCGCCGGCGGGAGAGCGCTCCGACTAACCGCTAGACACTATCCGCTAGACACTGATTCCGGAAAGCTCATCCCCACATGGCTGTACCCCGCATCCACGTACAGCACTTCCCCGGTGATGCCGCTCGCGAGGTCGGAGCAGAGAAACGCCGCAGCGTTGCCGACTTCGTCGATCGTGACGTTGCGGCGCAGGGGCGTGGCGGCGGCCACTTGCGTAAGCATCCGGCGGAACCCGCTGACGCCCGCCGCGGCGAGCGTCTTGATCGGCCCGGCGGAGATCGCGTTGACACGGATGTTCTCGGGGCCCAGGTCCGCGGCGAGGAAGCGCACGTTGGCCTCGAGACTCGCCTTGGCGAGACCCATGACGTTGTAGTTCGGAATCGAGCGTACGGCGCCGAGGTACGACAGCGTAATGATCGCGCCGGCGCGGCCCTGCATCATCGGGCGCCCCGCCCGGGCGAGCGCCGTGAGGCTGTAGCTCGAGATTTCGTGCGCGATGCGGAACCCGTCGCGCGTCGTGCTCTCGACGAAGGTGCCGGCGAGCTCTTCGCGCGGCGCGAACGCCACCGAGTGCACGATGATGTCGAGCGAGTCCCACACTTCGCGGATGGCAGCGAAGGCGGCGTCGATCTCCGCGTCGGAGGCGACGTCCATCGGCAGCGTCGCCTGCGAGCCGAACGCATTCGCCATTTCGACGACGCGATCCCTGAGCCGGTCGTTCTGGTACGTGAACGCGAGCTCGGCGCCCTCGCGGTGCATCGCCGCCGCGATGCCGTGGGCAATCGAACGCTCCGAGGCGAGCCCTACGATCAGGGCCCGCTTGCCTGCCAGGAATCCCACGTGATCAGCCTCCGGAGGAACTTCGACCCGGGTCGACGTACAGCACGAGACGCTGGCCGGTGCGCAGCGAAGACGACTGCCGCAGACGGTTCCAGGTCATGAGCTGGCGGACGCTGACGTTGTAGCGGTCCGCAATCTCGGACAGCGTGTCGCCGCGCCGGACCTTGTACGTCATCTTGTCCCCCGAGCGCGAGCCGCCGCTGCCGCCGGGGATCTCGAGGCGCGCGCCCGGCACGAGGCCGGCCTGGCTCGACAGGCCGTTGGCGGACGCGAGGGTGGGGACCGTCACGCCGTAGCGACGTGCGACGCCCCAGAGCGTGTCGCCGGACTTCACGACGTGCACGCGTGCTCTGGGCGCGGACGCGGCCGCTCTCTGCCGCTCCGGCAACTGGGCCGCGATGTCTTCCCGCGGTGCGGCGAGCGCCGCGAGCGCCGCGGAGCCGCCCGAGGCCGTCGGGGGAATCACGAGCGAGTGGCCCGGCTGGATGACCGAGCCGCGGATGTCGTTCGCCGCGCGCAGCGACGCGAGCGACACGCCGTACTCGCGCGAAATCGCACTCAGGGTTTCGCCGCGTCGAACGCGGTGCCGCACCTCCGGTGGCGGCTCGACCGCCGCGACGAGCACCTTGCCCTGCTCCTCGAGCAGCGCCTGGTCCAGCATCGCCTGCCGGAACTGCTCCGCATTCGGGATCGGCAGCAGCAAGCGGTGCGGTCCCTTGGGCGGCGTCGTCATGCGGTTGTAGCCGGGGTTCAGCGCGAACATGTCGTCGCGCGTGATGCCGGCGATGTCCGCTGCATCGCCGAGATGCACCTGGCGGCCCGGGTCGACGACCTCGAAGAACGGCTGGTTCGGAATCGCCGCGAACTGCAGGCCGTACGCCGCGGGGTCGCGCAAGATGCGGCTGATCGCGAGCAGTTTCGGCACGTAGTCGCGCGTCTCGGAGCGCAGGTCGAGGCTCCAGAAGTCGGTCGGGCGGCCGCGGGCCTCGTTGCGGCGCACGGCGGAGCTCACGGTGCCTTCGCCGCCGTTGTACGCGGCGATGGCGAGGAACCAGTCGCCCGCGAAGTACTGGTTGAGGTATTGCAGGTACGTGAGTGCGGCGCTCGTCGCCTCGATCACGTCGCGGCGCTCGTCGATCCACCAGTTCTGCTCGAGGCCGTAGTGCCTGCCCGACGACGGGATGAACTGCCACAGGCCCGAGGCGCGGCTGCGCGAGTAGGCGACCGGGTTGAACGCGCTTTCGACCACCGGCAGCAGTGCGAGTTCGAGAGGCAGGTTGCGCTTCTCGATCTCGCCAACGATGTAATACAGGTAGCGTGCGCCGCGCTTGAACGTGCGGTCGAGGAAATCGGGCCGGTTGCGGTAGAGCTCGACCTCGCGGTCGACGGCGTAATGCTGCACGTCGGGCAGCCCGTAGCCATCGCGGATCCGGTCGAGGATGTCGGTGTACTGCTCCGGCGGCAGGTGCGGCACGTTGCTGTGCGGTGCGAGCGTCGGGCCCGGAATCGTGACCGTGTTGCGGTCGAGTTGGGCGCGGTCCGCCGGGAGCGGCGGCGAGGGTGGCAGACTCGAGTAGGGGGTGTTCGTCGTCGCGCAGCCGCCCAGCACGAGGCTGGCGAGCAGGGCCGGCCAGGGGGAACGTCGCAGGGTCTGCCTGAAGGCTGTGTTCATGTCGTCTCAGCGAAAGCCATCTTTCCAGGAGCGCACGGCCGCGAAGACGTCGGTGGCCGAATCGAGCGGCCGGCCGGCGTGGCGCTCGGCCGCGGCGCGGACCGAGCTCGTACGTGAGCGCAGGAAGGGGTTGATGCGGCGCTCCCGCCCGAGCGTGGACGGCAGCGTGATTTCGTCGCGCTCGCGCTTGCGGCCCGTCTCGGCCAGCGCTTCGCGGACGTCAGGGTTGTCGGGTTCGACCGCGCTGGCGAACCGGAGGTTCGAGAGCGTGTACTCATGTCCGCAGTACACCCGGGTTTCGTCGGGCAATTCCGAGATGCGGTCGAGGGAATGGAGCATCTGCGCGGGCGTGCCCTCGAACAGGCGGCCGCAGCCGGCGCTGAACAGCGTGTCGCCGCAGAACAGGGCGCCGTGGCCCACGTAGGCGATGTGGCCGAGCGTGTGTCCGGGGACGGCCATGACGGCGAATTCGAGCCCGAGTGGTCCAAGGTCGGCCGTGCCTCCGTCGTCGAGCGCCTGCGCCTCGCAGGGCATCCGTTCGCGGGCCGGTCCGTAGACCGGGGCCCCGTGTCGCTCCGCCAGCGCCCCGACCCCGCCGACGTGGTCGGCGTGATGGTGCGTGACGAGGATCGCGCGCAGTTGCAGGTCTGCCTGCTGCAGGGCCTGCTCTACGGGCCGATCGTCACCGGGATCTACAACGACGGCGGCGCCCGGGTCTGCCGGCGCGCGGATCATCCAGATGTAGTTGTCCGAGAACGCCCGCACCGGGCTCACATGCAGCATTCGCTGTGGGACTCCTCTTCGTGCGTGGTCCAACGCCTCCGGGCGGCGGTATTAGAGCCGGTCGCGCGCAAAATTTCCATAAGCGGCCGCACGTTTTTTCAACGCGGGACAGGCACTTGCCGCTATCCTTGCGTGCATGAACCCGACCCCGGCCGCAGATCGCTGGCTCGAGTCCCCGATCGGTGCGGCCGTGCTCGCGCTGGAGACGCGCCTGCTGCAGGACGAACTGGCCGACGTCGTAGGTTTCGAGCTGCTGCAGGTCGGGCGCTGGGGCGACAGCGCTGCATTATGTTCAGGGGCGCGCACGCAACACCGGACGCTGATCGCGCCCGACGCGAACGGCCCGAGTTCGATCCGTGCGCACTTCGATGCGCTGCCAATCGCAACCAATTCGGTGGAAGCCGTGTTGCTGCCGCACACGCTCGAGCACGCGGACCACCCGCACCAGGTGTTGCGCGAGGTCGACCGCGTGCTCGTGGGCGAGGGCAACGTGATCATCTGCGCGTTCAGCCCCTGGGGACCCTGGGGCGCACGGCACTTCGTCGCACGCAACAATTTTCCTCCGCATGCCGCGCGCATGCTGAGCGAACGCCGCTCGCGCGACTGGCTGACCCTGCTCGGCTTCGAGATCGTCGCGGCCCGGCGCTACCTGTTCGCGCCGCCGTGGACGCAGCAGATGGTCGGCTTGCGTCACGATAGCTGGCTCGAACGCCAGGGCCCCCTCCTCGCGCCTCCGCTCGCAGGCGCGTACCTGCTCAAGGCGCGCAAGCGCGTGCCTGCCGTGACGCCGTTGCGGCCGGCGTGGATCGCGCGTCCCGTCATGGTGGGCGGGGCGCCCGAGCCGACGACGAGACAGGCCGCGTGACGGTCGCGGCGGAGCAGGCTCACGGCGTCCGGCCGGGTGACGTGATCGTGTACACGGACGGCGCGTGCAAGGGCAATCCGGGTCCCGGCGGCTGGGGCGCTCTGTTGATCGCGGGCGAGCACCGCAAGGAGCTCTACGGCGGCGAGTCGCGCACGACGAACAATCGCATGGAGCTCATCGCCACCATCGAGGCGCTCGCGGCGCTCAAGCGGCGCTGCCGCGTGCAGCTCTACACGGACTCGCAGTACGTGCGGCTCGGCATCACCGAGTGGCTGCCGCAGTGGAAGCGCCGCGGCTGGAAGACGGCGGACAAGAAGCCCGTCAAGAATGCGGACCTCTGGGTGCGCCTCGAGGAACAGATCGAGCGCCACGAAGTGCACTGGCACTGGGTGCGGGGCCACTCCGGGCACCCGGGGAACGAGCGGGCGGACCAGCTCGCGAACGAGGGGATACGATCGCTGGCGCGAGGAAGTGTCTAGTGTCTAGTGTTCGGCGGATAGTCGGAGCCGCTGCACCTCTCCCGCGTGCGGGAGAGGTCGCGCGTAGCAGCGCGGGTGAGGGTCTCCTGCTCGACTATCCTCTGGACACTAAACACTAGACACTTCGCCCCTTAAACTACGGCACCAGAATTCGAGTGACTGCCCATGGATTTCATCGACCTCAAGACCCAGTACCGTCGCCTGAAGCCCTCGGTCGACGCGCGCATTTCCAAGGTCCTCGAGCACGGCCAGTACGTGATGGGTCCCGAGGTCATGGAACTCGAGCAGCGGCTCGCCGAGTACGTCGGCGCCAGGCACTGCATCGCTGTCTCGAGCGGCACCGACGCGCTGCTGATCGCGCTCATGGCGCTCGACATCCGGCCGGGTGACGAAGTCGTCACGGTACCGTTCACGTTCTTCGCCACGGCCGAGATGATCGCGCTGATCGGGGCGAAGCCGGTGTTCGTCGACATCGATCGCCGCTCCTACAACATGGACCCGGCGAAGCTCGAGGCCGCGATCACGCCGCGGACCAAAGCGGTCATGCCGGTCTCGCTCTACGGCCAGTGCCCGGACCTCGACGCCATCAACGAAACAGCACGCAGTCACGGCTTGCCGGTGATCGAAGACGCCGCGCAGAGCTTCGGTGCGACCTACAAGGGACGTCGCTCCGGCGGGCTCACCGCGATCGGCGCCACTTCGTTCTTCCCGTCGAAACCGCTCGGCTGCTACGGGGACGGCGGCGCCTTGTTCACGAACGATGACGCACACGCGCGCCTCATGCGCGAGATCCGCGTCCACGGCCAGGACCGGCGCTACCATCATCCGCGCATCGGGCTCACGGCGCGCCTCGACTCGATCCAGGCCGCGGTGCTGCTCGCGAAGCTCGAGACCTTCGACGAGGAGGTCGAGGCACGCAACCGGCTCGGAAAGCGCTATGCGGAACTGATTGGCATCAAGTTCGGCACCGGCGCGCAGGCCAAGGTGCACGCGCCCGAGGTCGAGTCGTTCAATACCTGCGTGTTCGCGCAGTACACGGTCGAAGTCGAGCACCGGGACATCGTCGAGACGCGCATGAAGCAGCACGGCGTGCCGACAGCCGTGCATTACCCGCTCGCGCTGCACATGCAGCCCGTGTTCGAGTCGCTGGGCCACCAGGAAGGCGACTTCCCGAATTCCGAGGCCGCCGCGCGGCGCGTGATCAGCCTGCCGATGCACCCGTACCTGACGGACGAGCAGCAGGTGCGGGTGGTGGATGCGCTCGCTCAGGCAGTCGCCTGAGCGGAAGTGTCTAGTGTCCAGTGTCCAGTGTTCAGTCGGAGCGCGCCCGCGCGTCTTACTAGACACTAGACACCAACCACTAGACACTTCGCCCCCATGCGCCAGATCGTCTTCGACACCGAGACCACGGGGCTCGAGCCGGAACTCGGGCACCGGATCATCGAGATCGGCGCAATCGAGATCGTGAATCGGCGTCGCACGGGGCGACAGTTCCACCGCTACCTCTGCCCCGAGCGCGAGATCGATCCGGGTGCGCTGCAGGTGCACGGCCTCACGAGCGAGTTCCTCGGCGGGCAGCCGCGCTTTGCGGAGATCTACGAGGAGCTGCGCGAATTCATCGCCGGCGCGGAGCTGATCATCCACAACGCGCCGTTCGACGTCGCGTTCCTCGACGCCGAAATGGCGCGTCTCGCGGAGAAAGTGGGGAAGATCTGCACGCGTGACGTCTGCGGCGTGCTCGACACGCTCGTGCTCGCGCGCCAGATGCATCCGGGCCAGCGCAACGGCCTCGATGCGCTCTGCAAGCGCTACTCGATCGACAACTCGCACCGCGACCTCCACGGCGCGCTGCTCGACGCAGACCTGCTGCTCGAGGTCTACCTGGCGATGACGGGAGGGCAGGGCGCCCTCACGCTCGACGATCACGTGGCGACGGGACAGGCGATGGCGTCGTCGACACGCGCGATCCGGCCGGCCGGCACGCTCGTCGTCCTGCGCGCGAGCGACGAGGAGCGGGCCGCGCACGAAGGACTGCTGAAGCTGCTCGACAAGGCCAGCGGCGGCAGGACCGCCTGGCGCAGCTTCGAGCCGGTCTCCTCGGTGCCCGCTGCCGAGCAGCCTGCCATCGCGACGAGTGCATGAACTACACGTTGTCCCAGGCATTCGGTCGGGCCTTCATGGGACAGGCGCCCGACTGGTACAAGCTCACCATCGTCGGCTTCCTCGTCGCAAACCCGATCGTCCTGTTGCTGTTCGGGCCGGTCGTGGCGGGTTGGGCGCTGCTCGCCGAGTTCATCATGACGCTGGCCATGGCGCTGCGCTGCTACCCGCTGCAGCCGGGGGGGTTGCTCGCGATCGAGGCGGTGCTGATCGGGCTCACGACGCCGGAGAGCGTCTACGAGGAAGTGACACAGGCCTTCCCCGTGATCCTGCTGCTGATCTTCATGGTGGCAGGGATCTATTTCCTGCGCGACCTGCTGCTGTACGTGTTCACGCGCCTGATCCTGCGCGTGAAGTCGCGCGAAACGCTCGCGCTGCTGTTCTGCGGCGCGGCCGCCGTGCTCTCGGCCTTCCTCGACGCCCTCACGGTCGTGGCGGTCGCCGTGACCGTCGGCATGGGGTTCTACGAAGTCTTTCACCGCGTCGCTTCCGGCAAGACTCACGTCACCCCGAATCACGACACGGCCACCGACGAGCACGTCCAGTTGCTGCACCGGGAGAACCTCGAGGGGTTCCGCGGGTTCCTGCGTTCGCTGATGATGCACGGGGCGGTGGGCACGGCGATCGGCGGGGTCATGACGCAGGTCGGCGAGCCGCAGAACCTGCTGATCGCCGAGCACGCCGAGTGGACCTTCGTCCAGTTCTTCGTGGCCATGGCGCCGGTCACGGTGCCGGTGATGATCGCAGGGTTCGCAACCTGCTGGGTCGTGGAGCGCTTCCGGCTGTTCGGGTACGGCACGCCGCTGCCCGACGCGACGCGCGCCGTGCTCGAGGACTACGCGCGCGAGCACGAGGCCCGCTCCACGTCGCGCGAGCGGCAGGCCGTGATCACGCAGGGCATCGTGGCAATCGTGCTGGTCCTGGGGCTCGCGTTCCACGTCGCCGAAGTCGGCCTGGTCGGCCTCATGGTGATCATCCTCGCCACCACGTTCACCGGCATCACCGAGGAGCACCGGATCGGCAAGGCGTTCGAGGCGGCGCTGCCATTCACGGCGCTGCTCGTGGTCTTTTTCGTGATCGTGGCCGAGATCCACGATCAGCACCTGTTCGAGCCGATGATCACGCACGTGCTGTCGCTCGAAGGCCAGGCCCAGGCGGCGATGCTGTACGTCGCCTCGGGGGTGCTGTCCACGATCAGCGACAACGTCTTCGTCGCGAGCATCTACATCACCGAGGTCAAGGCGGCGTTCCTGCAGGGCGTCGTGAGCCGCACCCAGTTCGAATGGCTGGCGGTGGCGATCAATACCGGTACGAACATCCCGAGCGTGGCCACCCCGAACGGGCAGGCGGCATTCCTGTTCCTGCTGACATCGACGCTCGCTCCGCTGATCAGGCTCGGGTACGGCCGCATGGTCTGGATGGCGCTGCCGTACTTCATCGTCATGACGACCGTCGGCCTGCTGGCGCTGGCCTCGGCCACCGCGGGGCTATGAGGGGCGTCTCAGTTCGCGCCCGGCGTTCGTGGCATCCTAGCCGGCACGGATTTCTTCCCTGCAAAAACAGCGTCCGGGGACATGGCTAAGTTCAACCTCCGCAACCTGAAGGTCGGGATCGTCGGTCTCGGTTACGTGGGTCTGCCGCTCGCCGTCGAGTTCGGCAAGCGCTTCCAGACCGTGGGCTTCGACATCAAGCCCGACCGCGTCGACGAGCTGCGCCGCGGCGTGGACAGCACGCTCGAGGTCGACTCGGCGGAACTCGCCGAGGCCGACAAGCTCAGCTACACGACGAACCTGGCCGACCTCAAGCCGTGCCGCGTGTACATCGTGACGGTGCCGACGCCGATCGACGAGTACAAGCGGCCCGACCTGGCGCCGCTCGAGAAGTCGAGCGAGTCGGTCGGCAAGGTGCTCAAGAAGGGCGACGTCGTGGTCTACGAGTCCACCGTGTACCCGGGGTGCACCGAAGAGGTCTGCGTACCGATCCTCGAACGCATCTCGGGCCTCAAGTTCAACAAGGATTTCTACGCGGGCTACAGCCCGGAACGCATCAACCCCGGCGACAAGGAACACCGCGTCACGACCATCCGCAAGGTGACCTCCGGTTCGACGCCTGCGGTCGCCGAGTTCGTCGACTCGCTCTACCGCTCCATCGTCAAGGTGGGCACTCACAAGGCCTCGAGCATCCGCGTCGCCGAGGCAGCCAAGGTCATCGAGAACACCCAGCGCGACGTCAACATCGCGCTGATCAACGAGCTCGCGCTGATCTTCAACCGGCTCGGCATCGACACCGAGGAAGTGCTGCTCGCCGCGGGCAGCAAGTGGAATTTCCTGCCTTTCCGGCCGGGGCTGGTGGGCGGGCACTGTATCGGGGTCGACCCGTACTACCTGACGCACAAGGCGCAGGCGATCGGCTATCACCCGGAGATGATCCTGGCGGGTCGACGCATCAACGACAACATGGGCATCTACGTCGCTGCGAAGGTCACGCAGCTCATGATCCAGCGGCGCATCCAGGTCCGCGACGCGCGCATCCTGGTCATGGGGCTCACGTTCAAGGAGAACTGCCCCGACGTGCGCAACACCAAGATCATCGACCTCGTGCGGGAACTCGAGAAGTACGGTGCCAGGGTCGACGTCTGTGACCCCTGGGCGGACCCGGAAGAGTCGGTGCACGAGTACGGGCTGCGGCCCGTGAAAAAGGCGAAGCCCGGGACCTACGACGCCATCGTCATGGGCGTCGCGCACCAGGAGTTCCGCAAGATGGGCATCGACAGGGTCCGCGCGCTCGGCAAGAAGCACCACGTGCTGTATGACATCAAGTACGTGTTCAAGGCGAGCGAGGTGGATGGCAGGCTGTGAGAAAGTGTCTAGTGCCCAGTGTCTAACGCTTAATCGGAAGCGCCGGCGGCGCTCCTTGATCTACTGGACACTAGACACTATCCACTGGACACTCTTCCCATGAAACTCCTCGTCACCGGCGCCGCCGGCTTCATCGGCTACCACACGTCGAAGTTGCTGCTCGAGCGCGGCGACGAGGTCGTCGGGCTCGACAACCTCAGCGACTACTACGACGTCCGGCTCAAGCTCGCGCGGCTGGAGCAGCTACGACGTCAGGCGGGGGCGGGGTTCCGGTTCGTCAAGCTCGACCTCGCGGATCGCGCCGGCATGGCGGAGCTGTTCGCGCGCGAGAAATTCCAGCGCGTAATTCATCTGGGCGCGCAGGCGGGCGTGCGCTACTCGATCCAGAATCCGCTGGCCTACGTCGACAGCAACGTGGTCGGCACGGCCAACGTCCTCGAAGGGTGCCGGCACCACGGCGTCGAGCATCTCGTCTACGCGTCGACGAGTTCCGTCTATGGCGCCAACACGAAGATGCCGTTCTCGGTCCACCAGAACGTCGACCATCCGCTCTCGTTCTACGCGGCGACCAAGAAGGCGAACGAGCTGATGGCGCACACGTATGCGCACCTCTATTCGTTGCCGGTCACGGGGCTGCGGTTCTTCACGGTCTACGGCCCGTGGGGCCGGCCCGACATGGCGCTGTTCCTGTTCACGCGGAACATCCTGGCCGGCAAGCCGATCGACGTCTTCAACTACGGTCATCACCGGCGCGATTTCACGTACGTCGACGACATCGCGCAGGGGGTCGTGCGGGCCTGCGACCGCATCGCCGCGCCGAACCCGGACTGGAACAGTGACGCCCCGGACCCTGGCACCGGAAAGGCCCCGTACCGGCTCTACAACATCGGCAACAACCAGCCGGTCGAACTGCTCAAGTACATCCGCACGCTCGAGGAATGCCTCGGCCGGAAGGCGGAGATGAACCTGCTGCCGCTGCAGGCGGGCGACGTTCCCGACACGTGGGCCGACATCGACGACCTCACGCGCGACGTCGGATACACGCCGGCGACACCGGTCGAAGTGGGCATTCGCGCGTTCGTCGACTGGTACCTCGCGTACTACAAGGACCGCGATTGACCTCTCCCGCTCGCGGGAGAGGTCGCCACGCAGCGGCGGGTGAGGGCTCAGGCGGAGGGGTGGTAAACTCAGTCTCATGAGGCAATCCCGCACCGCCCTCGGCGCCTGGAAGGCGCTCCAAGCACACGCCGCGCAGATCTCCAGCCAGCACCTGCGCGACCTGTTCGCGACCGATCCGTCCCGCCGGTTTGCGCAGATGAGCGTCTGCACGCTGGACCTGCTCTACGACTTCACGCGCCAGCGCGCCACGCCCGAAACGCTGCGGCTGCTGATCAGTCTTGCCGAGGCCTGCGGCCTGCGCGAACGGATCGACGCGTTCTTCTCGGGCGAACCGGTCAATCACACGGAGCGCCGCGCCGCGATGCACATGGCGCTGCGTAACCGCTCCGAGCGGCCGATGCGCGCCGACGGGCAGGACGTGATGCCGGAGGTGCGCGCCCAGCTCGAGAAGATGCGCGAATACGTCACCGGCGTGCATCAAGGGGGCGTGCTGGGGTTCACCGGCGCGCGCTTCACCGACGTCGTCAACATCGGCATCGGCGGGTCGGACCTCGGCATCGTGATGGTGACCGAGGCGCTTGCGCGGTACCGCAACCGCGGCATCCGCCTGCACTGCGTCTCCAACGTGGACGGTGTCGAGCTCGCCGACACGCTGGAGGAGGTCAACCCGGCCACGACGCTGTTCGTGGTGTGTTCGAAGACCTTCACGACCCAGGAGACGCTCGCCAACGCCAACGCGGCGCGCGAGTGGCTGGTCGGCGAACTCGGCGTGAAAGCCGTCGGCCATCACTTCGTGGCGGTGTCGACCAACCACCAGGCCATGGACGCGTTCGGCATCGCCCCGGAGTCGCGCTTCACGATGTGGGACTGGGTCGGCGGCCGCTACTCGCTCTGGTCGACGGTCGGCCTGTCCATTGCGCTCGCACTCGGCATGGACCAGTTCGAACTGCTGCTGCAGGGCGCCCACGACATGGACGAGCATTTCCGCTCGGCGACGTTCGAGACGAACCTGCCCGTGCTGATGGGGCTGGTCGGGGTCTGGAACAACGACTTCCTCGGCCTCGACTCACTCGCGGTCCTGCCGTACGACCGCCGGCTGCACCGGTTCCCGGCCTACCTGCAGCAGCTCGAGATGGAGTCCAACGGCAAGAGCGTCACGCGCGATGGCCGCCCCGTGGACTACCGCACCGGCAACGTCGTGTGGGGTGAGCCCGGCAACAATGCCCAGCATTCGTTCTTTCAGATGCTGCACCAGGGCACCGTGCAGGCGGCGCTCGATTTCATCGCACCGGTGAACGGCTCCAGCCGGTTTGCCAGGCACCAGGACCTCGCCCTCGCCAACTGCTTCGCACAAGCCGAAGCCTTCGCATTCGGACAGACCGCGGACGACGTGCGTCGCGACCTCGAGGCGAAGGGCACGACCGACTCGGAGATCGACCGGCTCGTCCCGCACAAGGTGCACGCGGGCAATCGACCGAGCAGCGTGATCGTGCTGCCGCGGCTCGGCCCGCGTGCGCTCGGCAAGTTGATCGCCTGGTACGAGCACAAGGTGTTCGTGCAGTCGGTCGTCTGGGACATCAACCCGTTCGACCAGTGGGGCGTGGAGCTCGGCAAGAAGCTCGCGAGCTCGATGACCGAGCCCGTGCGCACGGGGGCATGGCAGGACGGGCCGCCGCACGTGCAGGCCTTGCTCGCGCACGTGCAGCGCTGGCGCGCGGATCCCTCCGCTTAGTACCATGGCCGGATGAGTGGACTCAGCAGGCCCGCGGTGCGGGCGGTCGTCGCCGCGCTAGGGTTGCTGGGAGCCTCTGGCGTGAGTGCCGGCGAACCCTGGATAGCGCCGGGTAACTTGCAGATTCGGCACGACATCGAATTTCTCGTCGACTCCGGCGTAATCGACCTGCCAGTCACGTACTGGCCGATCGCGACCTCCGATCTCGCCAACGCCCTCGCCGACCTCTCCCGTGCGGGCATGGGCGAGGAGGGCTCCCTCTCTTCCGCCCAGCAAGTGGCCATCGCCCGACTGCGCCACATCGCCTCCGAAGGCCATCGCACGCTGGGCGTCGAAGTCGCCGCCGCCGCGCGACCGACGACTCTGCGAACATTCGAGGACACCCCGCGCGAGGAAGGCGAACTCACCGGCTACGCCGCGGGCTTCTTCGGTGACCGCTACGGCGGACGCTTGGAGGTCACCGCCGTGGTCGATCCCGACGACGACAAGACCGTGCGGCTCGACGGATCCTATGTGGCGGGCATGTTCGGCAACTGGATCGTCACGGCGGGCGCGCAGGAGCGCTGGTGGGGCTCGGGCTGGGAAGGCAGCCTGATCCTGTCCACCAACGCCCGGCCGGTGCCGGCCCTTGCGCTCGACCGCGCGGTGTCGTTGCCTTTCGAGTCGAAGTGGCTGCGCTGGATCGGGCCCTGGCGGCTCACCACGTTCATGGGACGCATGGAAGGCGACCGCGAGGACTACGACCATCCGCTGCTGTGGGGCATGCGCATCTCCGCGCGGCCGTTCGACGGGCTGGAGCTCAGCGTCGATCGCGCCGCGCAATGGTGCGGCGAAGGTCGTTCCTGCGACGCGAGCGATTTCTGGAACCTGTTCACGGGGCACGACAATCGCGGAGAGAACGTCGCCGCCGAGGACGAGCCGGGCAACCAGCTCGCGAGCTACGAAATTCGCTGGTCCTCGCCGATCGGTGACGCGCCTTACGCGCTCTATTTCCAGCACACCGGCGAATCGATCGACAACAACATCCCGCGGCCTTACCGCACCCTCGACCTGGCCGGTCTCGAGCTCTGGGGTCACGGCTCGAGCAGCGGCTCATCGTGGCGCACGGTGTTCGAATATGCGCGGACGAGGTGCGGCGGTACTCAGGACGGGCAGCGGCTCTGGGACTGCGCGTACAACAACAGCATTTTCCATCCTGACGGCTATCGCTATTACGGGCGTCCGGTCGGTCACGCGATGGACGGCGACGGGGAGATGTACTCCGCGCGATTGGTGCACGTCGACGCGTCTGCCCGCACGCTTAGCGCCGTGGCGCGCTTTACGAAGATCAACGACGGCGGCGCCGAGCCCGACACGCGCCATTCCATCGCCCCCGGGCCTGAGGAGTGGATCAGCCTGGACTTGGGCTACCGCCGCACGTTCGGTCGGGACTCGGTCGAAGCCGGTTTCGGCGTGGATCATCGTGACCAGGAGTGGGCCAAGGACGAGGACGTACTCCCGCGCACGTGGGTCCGCTGGAGTCGGCAATTCCGCTGATTCCGCCCACTCACGACCGACCGACGACCATCACATGGGTTCGAGGGTGGCCGTAGGCATGGGTTAACATCGAGTTCCTTGAGGTACGTCGACCTTTACGATGCCTCGGCAGCAACTCGAAAATGGGCTGCGTCGGTTCGCGACTGAGGTCACGAGCGACGCTGAACCTGAGCAGACACGGGCAGGACAAGAAGGCATGGCGACACCGATCAGGGCGCTGAAGGCATGGACGAGGACCGCGACGACGCTGCTTGCGCTGATCGCGGGTATCGCGTCCGCCCAGACGCCGACGGCAGAGCAGATGGAGATCTTCCGCAGCCTGCCGCCCGAGCAACAGCAGGCGATTCTGGAGGCCATGAGCTCCGGCGGCACTCCTGCCGGGGGCGTCTCCTCGGGGGTCCGGCGCGACCGGGACGTGTCGGCGCCCGAGACCGTTCGACCGCGCGACGCGTACGGGGACCAGCGCAGTGGCCTCGACGCGGAGGCCACGTCTCCTTACGGAGCCGATGCCTTGCGCTCGATGCCGCGCGAGCCACGGATCCGCGGCCGGGACACGATCCTGTTGGACATCGCGATCGAGCCCCCGGGAGGCATGCCCGCACCGGCGGTCGTCTCGGGCACTGCCCCTGGAGCCAACGTACCGATCGTTCCCTCACAAGCGCCCAGGCTGGACAAGGCTCCGGACCGGCCACGCTCGGAAGGGGAGATCCAGCGGCTCGAGACGGTCCGCGAGCGCCTGCTTCGCGGCAATCCCTACAAGCTCGACGCAGAAGGGGTCTTGCGCCTGCCCGGGGTGGGTCCGATCGCACTGTCAGGTCTCACCGAGAAGCAGGCGACGGAACGGCTCAACCTCGACCCGGCGCTGCGCGACTTCGAGCTTGCCGTGAAGCTGTTGCCGCTGCAGAAGCTCGAGACCGAGGCGCTGAAGCCGTTCGGTTACGACCTGTTCGCCGGTTCACCCTCGACGTTTGCACCGGTCACCGACGTGCCCGTTCCGGCGGAGTACGTGGTCGGACCCGGTGACCGCCTCGAAGTACAGCTGATCGGCAACACGAGAGGCCGCCATTCGCTGGTCGTGAACCGCGACGGCCGCATCATGTTTCCGGAGCTCGGTCCCATCCCGGTGAGCGGCTTGCGCTTCGAAGAAGCCAGGGCGCGCATCGAGGCTCGGGTGACCGAGCAAATGATCGGCACACAGGCCTTCATATCGATGGGCGACCTGCGGTCGATCCGCGTCTTCGTGCTCGGCGAGGCGGAGCGACCTGGTTCGTACGTCGTCAGCGGCCTGGCGACGATTACGAACGCGATCTTCGTCAGCGGAGGTGTGAAGCCGATCGGGTCGCTACGAGACATCCAGTTGAAGCGCGACGGCCGCGTCGTCGAGCGACTGGATCTCTACGACCTGCTGCTGAGCGGAGACACGTCCGCCAACGTCCGGTTGCTGCCAGGCGACGTCATCTTCATTCCACCTGTCGGCCGGACGGTGGGTGTCACGGGCGCCGTCCGCCGTCCCGCGATCTATGAGCTTGCGGGTGAGAGTACGGCTGCGGACCTCCTGCATCTTGCCGGCGGGCTCACTCCCGAAGCAGACCCGAGTCTCGCCACGATAGAACGCATCCAGGGACGTCGCGAGCGGACCGTCGTCGATGCCGACCTTTCCAGCGCGCAGTCGCGCATGGTCCAGTTGCAGTCCGGCGACGTGCTCCACGTCCCGTCGGCCCGACCGACATTTGGCAATTCGGTCGAACTGATGGGGCATGTGTATCGGCCGGGGGGGCGCCAGTTTCGGAACGGCATGAAGCTCACGGACGTACTGCCGGCCATCGACGAGCTCAAGCCGAACGCGGACATTCACTATGTCCTGATCCGCCGGGAGCAAGTCGAATCGCGCCGTATCGTGACGCTGTCCGCCGATCTGGAGAGGGCGTGGCAGGACCCCGCGTCGCCCGAGAATCTACAGCTCACCCCGCGCGACCGCATCCTGGTATTCGATCTGGAGGCGGGCAGGAGGCAATACCTGGCCCCGGTGATCGACGAGCTGAAGCTGCAGGCCGTCAGCAGTGAACCTACGCGTCTCGTGCGCGTGAGCGGTCGCGTGCGAGCGGAGGGCGAGTATCCGCTCGATCCCGGCATGCGCGTGAGTGACTTGATTCGCGCGGGCGGGGGTCTCGCGGAGCAAGCCTACGAGGGCGACGCCGAACTCGCGCGTTATCAGATTCGGGACGGTCAGACACGCCAGACGGAAGTCAGGAAGGTGAGTCTTGCCAGGGCACTGGCCGGTGATCCGGCGGCGGATCTGCTGCTCAGCCCGTTCGACACCCTGGTCGTAAAAGAGATATCAGAGTGGTCGCAACAGGACGTCGTTAGCCTGGAGGGGGAGGTGCGATTCCCTGGCTACTACCCCATTGCACGCGGGGAGACGCTACGCTCGGTAATTGCGCGCGCAGGAGGGCTGACCACGCTCGCCTTCACCAGGGGCAGTATCTTTACACGGGAACTGCTCAAGGAGCGCGAGCGGCAGCAGATAAAGATGCTCGCGAACCGACTGCGGCAGGACTTGAGCACCTTGGCATTGCAGGGTGTTCAGGCCGGCGGCATGGGTGCGGTCCAGGCGTCCGATACGATCGCAATCGGCCAATCATTGTTGAGTGACCTGCAGTCGGCCGAACCCGTCGGACGCCTGGTGATCGACCTCGATCGAGTCATGGCGGCCGCGCCCGGCAGCACGGGCGACCTGATCTTGCGGAATGGGGACAGGCTCCGAATCCCGAAGCAGATGCAGGAAGTGACGGTCATCGGGGAGGTCCAGAATGCCACCTCGCACCTGTTTACGCCGAGCCTGAGCAGGGACGACTACATCCGCATGAGCGGCGGCGCCACGCAGAAGGCTGATGAAGGGCGCATCTACGTCGTCAAGGCCAATGGCAGTGTCGAGGCGAAACACAGCAAGTGGTTCCGTTCTTCACTGGAGATACACCCGGGGGACACGATCGTCGTGCCGCTCGACGCTGAGCGCATGCGGCCCTTGCCGCTGTGGACGGCAGTAACGACGATCCTCTACAACATTGCGGTCGCCGTGGCGGCAGTCAATTCCTTCTGACGTCCAGGCTTGGATTTCAGCGGATCGGCTCTCCCGGCGGACTTGCGGAGCGGTTGGATGGCTCAATCATTGTTTTCGAGCATGATCAGGCTGCGATGGTACCTGGCAGGGGGCGTCGCCCTGGGCCTGCTTGCAGCGGGCCTGGTCGTGTTCGTCAGCCGCCCCGTTTACCGCGCCGAGGTCACGCTCCTGCCCGCGGACACGCAGGCGGCACAAGGTGCGCTGGCGCAGATTGCCGGCCAGTTCGCCGGCCTCGCCATGATGGCGGGCCTCGGGCTGGGACCGGACGATACGACAAGGGAAGCCGTGGCAACGCTGCGGTCGAGAGATTTCTCGAACAGGTTCCTCCGCGACGTGGGCGGGCTGCCCATTCTTTTCGATGGGAAGTGGGACTCGCAGCGCAAGGACTGGCGCAAAGATCGACGACGACCTACGGAATGGGAGGCATATCGGAAGTTCGACCGCGGTGTTCGCCGGATCTCTGAAAACAAGGCAACGGGTCTCTGGACCCTGTCGATCGACGCGCACGATCCGGCGCTCGCGGCAAAGTGGGCCAACGAGATCGTTTCCCGGGTCAATGCCGAGATGCGCGGGAGAGCCATTCACGAAGCGGACCTTTCAATCCGTTACTTGACCGAGGAACTCGGAAGGACGGACGTCGTCGAACTGCAGCAATCGATCCATCGCCTCATCGAGACACAGATAAAGAAGCGCATCCTCGCAAGGACGCAGGTCGACTACGCATTCAAGGTCATCGATCCAGCGCTTCCGCCGGATCCGCGATTCCCCATCTGGCCGAGGCCATTCCTCCTCGTTCTGCTGGCGTTGGTGGTCGGTGCGACTGGCGGTGTGGCTGCAGGACTGTGGAGGCTGCAGGGCGGAGGCGCCAGTCCACGCTCGTCGGATGGCGAGCAGTATTCCGCTTGACGTGAAATCATCCGAAGATCTGCCTTCGGCAGCGGGACCGCTCCGGAAGGACGTGTCGGCGTATCTGGTTGCCAAGGCATTGCCGGGTGCGATCGGTCTGGTCGCGGTCACCGTCCTGGTCAGGATCGCCGGTGTCGAAGAGTACGGGCGTTACGCGCTCTTGCTGGCAATTGCGACCCTCGGTGGAGTGTTGTCCAGTACCTGGTTGTGTCAGTCCATTTTGCGCATGACACCCGACGGCGGTCTGTCTGCGGCGGACCTGGCCCGCGTGCGCTGGACGTACGGCATCGGTAGTTTCGGATTTGCGGCCGTCGCCCTCACCCTCGGCGTGGCGCGGTCGGGCACGACGGACATATGGTCGGCCATCTGGTCGGGCTCATTTCTGATCGCTTTTCACCTGTATGCCGTCGAACTCGCACTGTTGCAGGCGCACCTGAAGTCCGTGCGATTCGCGGTCGTCGAGGTCGCGCGGGCATGTCTGATGCTGGGTCTGCCGCTCTTGCTGTCGTTACTGGTCCGACCTCCGAGCCATGGGCTGCTCGTCGGATCCGCACTTGCTTACGTCGGCGCCTGGGCGCTCCTGGTTCGCCGCCGGATCGATCCGGATAAGCAGTCGTCCGGGCCGGTACCAGAGTTCGATCTGGGGCGGCTGCTGCGCTTCGGAATGCCGTTGTCGGCGTGGGCCGGTGCATCGCAGGCCTTGTCGGTCATTGATCGTTACGCCGTGTCACACGTCCTCGGCGATGCCGCAGTCGGCGGCTACGCAGCGGTGTACGACGTCGTAGTGCGTGGCTTCGGCATGGCTCTTTTCCCCATCACGATGGCCGTGCATCCCAGGATCATGCGTTACGCGCTGGCCGGTCAGCACTGGCAAGCCCGCGCCGTGCTGCTTCGGGCGGGACGAGCGCATGCGTTACTCGGCGCGCTGTTGATTCCCGCAGGGTATGCTTTGAAAGGCATTCTGACCGAGCGCATTCTCGGTCTGCCCGCAGGGGAGTTCGACGAGCTCGTCCTGCCTCTGTTGGTCGGAGCCTTTTTGTGGCAGTCGGCATTGCTGGTTCACAAACCCCTCGAGATCGCAAACGCCACGCGATACATGCTGGTCGGAATGTTGCTGGCCTTGTGCGTCGCGGTCGGCGGTAATCTGCTGCTGGTCGAATCGGTCGGACTCATCGGCGCCGCGCTCTCGATGATCCTGTCGGCGCTGGCCTATATTCTCTTCATCGTCTTCGTGAAGCACCGCATGGCGTTGGCTCTGCCGAGACCTGGCCCCACCGAGACGCGCCATGAGTAGGCCCGATTTCGACCTGGTTTTGCTGGCACTCCTCATCCTGATGCAACTCGGTGTTGCGCTTCATGCGCGACGGACGGAGGGTTCGTGGTTCTCGCCAGGGGCTGCATTCGCGACGTTCTGGTTGATCATGGGAGCCGCACCCACGCTGGCAATCGGGCTCTTTCCCATCACGCCCGGGGCCATGGCAGTCGTCCTGACCTTCACCGTTTCGGTCTACGTGGGTTCGCAGTTCGCGACGGCTTCGCGACACCGCAGCCGGGTACCAGGGAGACAGGCCGACCAGGATCAATCGGCGACGGCGGCATCTTCCAGTAACCCGTGTCCGCGGGCGTGGCTGTTCGCCGTATTGCTCGGTCTGGCGAGCATCCCGGCCGCCATGTCGTTCCTGGGTGCCGCAGGAGTCTCGCTGTCGAGTCTCTCTTCACTGACTGGATGGGTTCAAGCTGCGGCTCGATTGACGGTGGCCCGCTATGCAGAGGGCTTTGTCGAGCCGCTGACTGCCCGCGGTGGCATGGCGCTGGTGTATGCGGGCAGCCTGTTCGGTGGTGTCGCGCTGGCATTCGGCCCGAATCGATGGGCGAAATCTACGGTCGTCGTGCCGATTCTCGGCGGCTTGGTCGTCGGCCTGCTGACGACGATGAAGCTTGTCCTGATGCTGCCGTTCATTCTTGCCGGCGCGACGTACCTCGTATGCAGATTGTCGCGGAGCACCGCGTCCAGTTCGAAAGTCGGCCTTCTGGAGTTCGCGCGTGCAGGACTCGCGGTTGCGGTCGCGTTTGCCGCGATTCTGGGCGCCATGTCGGCTCGTTACAGCGAGGCAACGTCGCTTGCCACGGTCCTGATGACGAAGCTGGCCACTTACGCGCTCGGCCACATGTCGGCGCTGTCGGCGTGGGTAGATCGAGGCGGACTATGGGTCGGTGAATTGAAGTGGGGTTCGCTCACATTTGGGGGCGTTTACGCGTTCGCCGGCTTTGGGTCCCGACAACCGGGCCTGTACGACCTCGTCTGGACCAATGACTACACGATCAATTCGAACGTGTTCACGGCATTCCGCGGCCTCGTTGAGGACTTCTCCCTACCGGTGGCCCTTGCGTTGATGTCGTTCACAGGATGGATCAGTGGCATGGCATACGCCAAGGTACGAAACCAGAATAGGCCAAGTGGTTGGTGGGCCGTTCTCGCGGGCTTCTACGTTCTGGTCGCCTGGAGCTTCGTAACCAGCATCTTCACATACAACTCGGTGATCGCTGCATTCGCAATCTTCTTCTGCTATTGCGCCTGGCCGGGCAGGCGTCCTGCGACATGAATACCCTGGTGATCGCGGTTGCGTATCGAACGCCGCAGGAGGCAGTCGGGTTCGCGAAGTCGTTGTTGGCGGGCTACGGTGGTCCCGACCTGCACCTGATCATCGTCGACAACAGTGACGTTGCAGGTGAAGCGGTGCGGCAAGACGACCTGCCGTCCGGAGATGGCCGGGTCGAGCTCGTGCTCGCGCCTGCCAACCTCGGTTACTTCGGCGGTGCCGAACTCGGCCTCGCCACACACCTCAGGCGACACGAGTGGCCCGATTGGGTCGTGGTATGCAATGTCGACCTGACGGTGGAAGACCCGGCGGGACTGTTGGAACGACTGCGCTCAGCGAAGGCAACAAGTGTGGTCGCGCCCCGCATCATTCGAGAAGACACCGGGCGTGACTTGAATCCGTTCATGAGAACCCGCCCGGCAGCGAG
>DASSJN010000225.1:0-26372 GCA_035691185.1 Steroidobacteraceae bacterium | reverse complement strand
CGGCATGGGTTCGCTGGGCGCCATGAGCGAACGCCACGGCTCGGCCGATCGGTACTTCCAGGACACCGCCTCCGAGCTCGAAAAACTCGTGCCCGAAGGCGTCGAGGGACGCGTGCCCTACAAGGGCAGCATCGTCGCAATCCTGCACCAGCTCGCGGGCGGCCTGCGCGCCGCGATGGGATACACCGGCAGCGCCAGCATCGACGAGATGCGGACGCGGCCGAAGTTCGTCCGGATCACCAACGCCGGCGTGCGCGAGAGCCATGTCCACGACGTGACCATTACCAAGGAAGCCCCGAACTACCGTGTCAGTTGATCCCGCCCAGGTGGTGCGTCCGCCCGACATCCACGCGCACCGCATCCTGATCCTCGACTTCGGGGCCCAGTACACGCAACTGATCGCGCGCCGCGTCCGGGAATGTGGCGTCTACTGCGAGATCCATCCCTGGGACATGGCCGATGCCGGCGTCCGCGCGTTCGGCGCCCGCGGCGTGATCCTCTCCGGTGGTCCCGAGTCGGTCACCGACGCGAACCCCCCGCGCGCGCCGCAGGCGGTGTTCGAGCTCGGCGTGCCCGTGCTCGGCATCTGCTACGGGATGCAGACGATGGCCGCGCAGTTGGGCGGCCGCGTACAGGGCTCCGATCACCGCGAATTCGGTTATGCGACGGTCACCGTCACGGCGCCGTGTCGCCTGTTCGACGAGCTGGCCGATCATCGCGACGCGCAAGGTCGCGCGGTGCTCGACGTGTGGATGAGCCACGGCGACCGGGTCGAAGCAGTGCCACCGGGGTTCGTGCCGGTCGGCGCGTCGGCGAACGCGCCGCTCGCGGCGATGGCCGACGAGACGCGCCATTACTACGCCGTGCAGTTCCACCCCGAGGTCACGCACACGCTGCAGGGTGCGCGCATGCTCGAGCGCTTCGTGCGCGAGATCTGCGCCTGTGAGGCGCGCTGGGAGCCGGGCAACATCATCGCCGATGCGATCGCGCGCGTGCGCGAGCAGGTCGGTGGCGACAAGGTCCTGCTGGGTCTCTCGGGCGGCGTCGACTCGTCCGTGGTCGCCGCGCTGCTGCACCGGGCGATCGGCGAGCAGCTCGTCTGCGTCTTCGTCGACCACGGCCTGCTGCGCGCGGGCGAGGGCGACCAGGTCATGCAGACGCTCGGCGAGAACATGGGCGTGCGTGTGATACGCGTCAACGCCGAGCAGCGCTTCCTCGACGCGCTGCGGAGCGAGTGCGACCCCGAGCGCAAGCGCAAGATCATCGGCCGGCTGTTCGTCGAAGTGTTCGACGAGGAAGCGCACAAGCTCGAGGGCGTGCGCTGGCTCGCGCAGGGCACGATCTACCCGGACGTGATCGAATCGGCCGGCGCCAGGACCGGCAAGGCCCACGTCATCAAGTCGCACCACAACGTCGGCGGCCTGCCCGAGCAGATGAAGCTCAGGCTGGTCGAGCCGCTGCGCGAGCTGTTCAAGGACGAGGTCCGCAAGCTCGGGCTCGAGCTCGGGCTGCCTCGCTCGATGGTCTTCCGTCATCCGTTCCCGGGCCCGGGCCTCGGCGTGCGTATCCTCGGCGAAGTGACGAAGCAGTACGCCGACCTGCTGCGCAAGGCGGACAGGATCTTCATCGACGAGCTCAATGCGCACGGCCTCTACGACCAGACGAGCCAGGCGTTCGCGGTGTTCCTGCCAGTGCGCTCGGTCGCGGTCATGGGCGACGGGCGCCGCTACGACTACGTGATCGCCCTGCGCGCCGTCGAGACCGTCGACTTCATGACCGCGCGCTGGGCGCGGCTGCCGTATGAATTTCTCGACCTCTGCGCGCGTCGCATCATCAACGAGGTGCCCGGCATTTCGCGCGTCACCTACGACATCTCGGGCAAGCCCCCCGCGACGATCGAGTGGGAGTGACTCGGCGTCTTTGCGCCGCGAAGCGAGCCGAGGAAATCGGCACTCATTGCACAGTGTTGCGCTTGCGCACACAGATACGTGGCAACCGCAGCTCGAAGCGCGTTGCCGAATCGTCCGAGGTCACGTCGACGGTCCCCCCGTGTGCCTTGGCGATTTCGCGCACGACATACAGGCCCAGGCCCAGGTTGGCGCTCGCTATTTGCGAGTCCGCACTACTGTCCTCACCCGCGGCACGAACGAGCGGCTCGAAGATCGTCGGCAACAATGCTCGCGGAATGGGTTTGCCGAGGTTCTGGACCGCAAGGACCACTTCGTCCGCGCGCGTGCCGTCCAGACTGATGCGAATCGGAGCGCCCGGGAGGCCATATTTCAGCGCATTGAAGACCAGATTCGAGAGTGCCTGATGCAAGCGCCGCGCGTCCCATTCACCGTCCAGGTTCCCCTCGACTTCCAGATCCAGGACGCGCCCGCTGCTGATCGCAGCGATCTCGTCCAACGTGTCGCGGGCGAACCGGTCGAGTTGGAGCTCTGCAGGATCAATCGCGAGTCCGGAGCCCAGTCGATGCCGCGTGTACTCGACCAGATCGTCCAGGAGCGCCTTCATTTGCGCGACGCTGCGCAGAATGACTGCGGCCCGCTGTGAATCGTGCGTACGGGTGTGCAGCTCCAGGGTCGCCGAACTGGCAATCGTGCTCAGGGGCCCGCGCAGGTCGTGGCCCAACATGCCAAGGAAGAGGTCGCGCGCCTTGTCCACTTCCGCTACGAAGGCCTGCAATGACTCCGCAATGGCCTGGTCGACCGCCTCGTTGAAGCGGTTGACGTCTTCCAGGTCCTCGCGCTGCGCGCTGCTCGAGGCGGCGCTCCAAAGTCGAAGGATCGTCGCGCGCAACGCGCGGTACTCGGCAACCATCTGCTCGACCTGGAACCCCTGCCGCTCCCGCTGACGGGCGTGGGTTCGCGAAGGCACACCGTTTGACGCGGAAGCACTGGAACTATTGCCTTCCGACTTTGATTGCCGCTCGTCGTCGCCCTGCGGCCGGCGCATGTCGGCGGCAATTTCCTCGAGGATCAGCCGTCCATGGTCGAGCAACGCAGCCTCGTCCATGGTCGCTGCCGCAGGCATCTGGGCCCGCGCAAAGGCGACCCAGTCGAGCAAGATCGCGTCGAGGTTGCTGGTGATGAAGCTCGAGAGTCGCATGCTGCATTCTGCCGGCTGGTGTGCTTCCCCGTCGAGACCATCCATTCAACCAGCGTTCGTGAATCCTGGCCCGTATGGGCCGAGCCTGGTCCAGACGCCGTTCAGAACTGGACCCTTGCGCCCAGACAGAGCGCGTTCATGCCACCGTCATCGGCCAGCAGCCCGAAGCCGCCGGACCGATGATGGAGGCGCAAAGTTGTGGCCCAGCGCGCGCCGGGCTGCGCGAAGGTCATCTCCAGGTGCCAGTAGATCAGCAGTTGCTCGCTGGACCCCTCGAGTTCCACTTCGACCTCGGGGACGTCGCTGGCCCATGAAAGTCCACCGCCGAACGCCAGCGTCGTCGCCAGGCTGTCGTTCCAGGGAAATCGATACCAGCGCGCGGCGAGGAGCGCGTTGAACTCCCAGTGCGACTGATCGCCGAAGTTGTAGACGACCTGCCCTTCGGTCTCGAGCCCGAGGTCATCATCGTGGTAACGGCGGAGCGGGTGAGAGAGCGCGAGCGTGGCAAGGTACGCATCGGCGAACTCGAGCCCGTCCGGGTGCGTGAAGATGTCGTGCCACGCATTCACCGTCGTGATGCGTCCAACGTAGCCCGTCAAAGCCCGCTCACTGGTCTTCTCGGCGCGCAGCGATCCACTCGCGAGAAGCAGTGTGCAGGTGAGCACCGCACCGGCTCGCGCGTATCGACGTTCCGTCACGTCCGCTCTCACGCGAAAGACGTTACAGACCCACGGATACGCCAGCGATAAGTAGAAACCATCGGACGCACTCAGACCCCGCGCGGCGACCGGTGCGATGAGCGAGCCGCCGCTGAGGAGCCGATGACCCTGTCCTGTCCGGCGCTATGGTGGTCACGCCCGAATGCCCCTATGCTTGCCCACGGTCGGTTGCACAAAAAGCTCGCACCGTGAAGCGCCCCAGTCGTCCGTCGAAATCGGCGAGGAACCGTCGTGCGGGAGCAGACACGCCGACTTTGCGTCCTGCGGTCGGTCCCGCTGCGCAGGCGGCCGATTCCCCGGTCACCCTGAGCCCGATCGTCGGCATCAGTGGCGAGGACGTACTGAAGGGCGTCAATGCGCTGCTGTCTGCCGCGGTCCGGCAACCCTTTCTGGTCATGAAGCATCTCGGCACGGCAGGCCGCGAGGTGGTCGACGTCGTCGCCGGAAAGTCGACCGTCGAAGTACCGCAGAGGGACCGCCGCTTCGCGGATCCCGCCTGGCAGTCGAGCCCGGTCCAGAAGCGTCTCGCACAGGGCTGGCTGGCGCTGGGAGATGCGGTCCGAGGCTACGTCGGCGACCTGGAGCTGGACGTCCTGGGACGCACTCGCGTCAATCTTCTCGTGAGCCTGGTGATGGACGCAGTGGCGCCCAGCAACCTCCTGCTCACGAATCCATCCGCCATGAAACGCGCCATCGACACGGGTGGACTCTCTCTCGTGCGAGGCCTGCAGAATCTCGTGCGCGACCTGCGCGAGAACGGCGGCATGCCATCGCTGGTCGACAAGCGCGCATTCAAGGTCGGCGAGAACGTTGCCTGCACGCCAGGCGCGGTGGTGTTTCGCAGCGAGACGCTGGAACTGATCCAGTACCAGCCGCAGACGGAACGTGTGCACGCCATTCCACTGCTGTTCGTGCCGCCACAGATCAACAAGTACTACGTGCTCGACCTCGCGCCGCAGAAGAGCCTCGCCCGCTTCCTCGTCTCGCTGGGCTTCCAGGTCTTCATCGTGAGCTGGCGCAACCCGGGACCCGAACAGCGGGACTGGGGCATGGGCCATTACGTTCAGTCGCTCATGAAGGCGAGCGACGTCGTGCGCTCGATCACCGCCTCGCAGCGGATCAACATCTCGGGAGGCTGCTCCGGCGGCATAACGACCGCGATGCTGCTCAGCCACCTTGCCGCATTGCGCGATCGGCGGATCAACTCCGTCACGTTCTGGGTGTGCGTGCTCGATCCCGTCGCGACCGACAGTGACGTGGGCGCCCTCCTCACGCCGCAGAGCATCGAGATCGCTCGCCGACGTTCGGCCAGGACCGGGGTCCTGCCGGGGGCGACGCTTGCACGCGTCTTCGCCTGGCTGCGGCCGAACGACCTCGTCTGGAACTACGTGGTCAACAACTACCTGCACGGCGAGACGCCCCCCGCGTTCGACGTGCTCTACTGGAACTCGGACTCGACGAACCTGACGGCGGCCCTGCACGCCGATTACCTCGACCTGTACCTGAAGCGGCCATTCGCGAACCCGGGCGAGGTGAAACTGCTTGGCCGTCCGATCGACCTGCGCCGCGTCGATGTCGACTCGTACGTCCTCGGCGGCACGACCGACCACATCACGCCGTGGAAGGCCTGCTACCGCGTGACGGGCATGCTCAGCGGCAAGAGGGAGTTCGTGCTGTCGAACAGTGGCCACGTCCAGGCGATCGTGAACCCGCCGGGCAACCCGAAGGCGCGCTACTTCACCAGCAGCGCGCTGTCGCCGACGGCCGACGAGTGGCTGGCCGGCGCAAGGGAGAACGCGGGCTCCTGGTGGGAGCACTGGTCCGAGTGGCTGCGCGCCCGCTCGGGTCCCGAAGTCGCTGCACCGCGCCGCCTCGGCTCGCGCGGTTATCGGGTGCTGACTGCGGCGCCCGGCGAGTACGTGCTCGGGTGACCGTGCCGACACTTGCGACACCGACGCGGCACGTCCGGGAGCCGCAATTCAGGCATCTGCAGCTTTCCGGCCATCGAATTCGGGTCGCCGTGTGGCATGGCAGCGCCGAGCGGGTTCCACTGCTCCTGTTCAATGGCATCGGCGCCAACGTCGAGCTGCTCGCGCCCATCGCGGATCGTCTGCCGGATGTCGAGGTGATCGCATTCGATGCGCCCGGAGTCGGCGGTTCCGGGCCGGCCTACCGTCCGTACAGGCCCTGGCAGTACGCTCTCCTGACGACGAGGCTGCTCGACGAGCTCGGCTACCGGCGCAAGGTGGACGTGCTCGGCGTCTCCTGGGGCGGAGCGATGGCGCAGCAGCTTGCCTTCCAGGCGCGCCGTCGCGTGCGGCGCCTCGTGCTGGCGGCGACCTCGACCGGCGCGCTGATGGTGCCCGGGCATCCCCGCGTGCTTCTCAAGCTCGCGAGCCCGAGGCGCTACCTCGATGCCGACTACCTCGAACGCCATTTCGCGGCCCTGTACAGCGACGAGAAAGGCAGCGGCGACCACGCCGCGCGGATCAAGCCGCCGACGCTCCCCGGCTACCTGTTCCAGCTTCTTGCCGGTGCCGGCTGGACCAGCGCGCCGTTCCTGCCGCTGATTCCGCACGAAACCCTGGTTCTGACGGGCCGGCGCGACCCGATCGTGCCGTCGATCAACGGACGCATCCTCGCCAGGCTCATTCCACGTGCGCGGCTGCAGATCGTCGACGGCGGGCACTTGTTCCTGATGTCGCAGGCGATTCAGGTCATGCCTTTGATCGACGAGTTTCTGGCCGCAGACTGAGTGCCCGTGGAGCCGATTCCGAGGCGGCGCTCGCCGAGACGATCGAGAAGTATGCGGCCGCCGCCGCCAACTCGCGGCGATCAAGTTCTACGTGAGCCTGCCGCAGTAAGCCGTCTGCGCACGGGCACCATACTTGCGGCCGTGTCTTGCGGACGAGCATGATGGATTCTCGGCAGGAAACTCATTCATGAGCATGGGAGATCCGGACCTTGTCCTCGTCCAACCCGGTGCGGCTGCGATTCGAAGAATTCGAGCTCGACGAAGCCAATGCCCGCTTGCTCCGCCGCGGGCAGGCCGCACCGCTTGCGCCGAAACCGTTCGCGCTGCTCTGCGAACTCGTCCGACTGCAGGGGGCGCTGTGTACCAAGCACACGTTGCTGGACAAAGTCTGGGGGCACCAGTTCGTCAGCGATTCGGTGCTGAAGACGGCCATCAGCGATCTGCGGACCGTGCTGGGTGACGACCCCAGGAGTCCTCGCTTCATCGAAACGGTGGCGCGGCGCGGCTATCGCTTCATCGCACCCGTCACGACGGTCGCTGCCGCGTCCCCATACACCGCGGAGGCGGCGGTCATCGGCTCGCCTCAAGCGTCGAGCTTCGTCGGTCGCGACGCTGAACTGAAACGACTGCACCGCGCCTGGGATCTTGCCTGCGGCGGCAAGCGTTCTGTCGTATGGGTCGTCGGCGAACCGGGAATCGGCAAGACGGCCCTGATCGAGCACTTCATGGCGAGCCTCGGCGGCGTCGTCTGTGCGCGTGGCCAGTGCGTCGAGCACTACGGCGCCGGTGAGCCCTACCTCCCGGTACTGGAGGCCCTGGCGGAACTGTGCCGGATCGACAGCAGCGTTCCCGACTTGCTTCGCGCCGTGGCGCCGGCGTGGCTGATGCAGTTGCCCTGGCTCTGCACCACCGAGGAGCGCGACGCGCTTCGACGGGAACTGGCGGGTGTCGGCCCCGAGCGCATGCTGCGGGAGATGGGCGAAGTCCTCGACCGCGTTGCGGATCGCCGGCCGCTGCTGCTGGTGACCGAGGATCTGCAATGGAGCGATCGCGCGACGATCCAGCTCATGGACTACATCGCACGTCGACGGGGCCGTGCGCGACTGATGTGGCTCGCAAGCTTCCGCCTCGCTGAGGTGGTGGCGCTCGAGCATCCGCTCAACCCTCTGCGGCGAGAATTGCGTCTGCACGGATTGTGCACGGAGGTGGTGCTGGACCCTTTCTCCGAAGCGGAGGTGGCCGACTGCGTCGCGACGCAGTCACGGCCGCTCGCGGAGGACGAGGGATTCGTGCACGCCTTGTATGAGCGCACGGACGGCGTGCCGCTGTTCGTAGCTTCGGTCATGCACGACGTCATGTCGCACCCGGAACCCGATGTCCCGGCCTCGGAGGTCGTGGTGTCGGCAGTGCCCGACAACGTGGCCACCATCATCGACCACTACGTGGCGAGGCTCGGGGTGGAACAGCTCCAATTGCTCACTGCGGCGGCCGTTTGTGGAGCGGAGTTCCGGGTCCCGACCATTGCCGAGGTTCTTGACCGCGACGTGGCACTGGTCGAAAGCAGTTGCGAGGAACTCGCGCGCGAGGGGACCTGGCTCGCGGCTCGTCATTCGGAACAGGACGGCAGTCGGCTGAGTCGGCCGTATGCCTTCAGCCACGCGCTCTTTCGCCATGTCCTGTACGAGCGCACCGCGCCGCTCGCCCGCGCCCGACTTCACGGCGTCGTGGGTGAAGCGCTCGAACGTGAGCGCGCGACCGGTGTGTCGGTAACCGCTGCGGAGCTCGCGATGCACTTCGAGCGCAGCCAGGACCGCCTGCGGTCGCTCCGCTATTACGTCGAGGCCGCCGATGCCGCATTGCTGCACCTGAGCCCTGCCGAATGCATGTCGCTCACCGAGCGTGCGTTGTCCCTGCTCGAGGGCGCACGGTCCCGACAGCAATTCGCGGAAACGGAGCTGACGCTGTGGGCGCTGCGCGGCGTCGCATCGTTTCACCTGCTCGGCGTCACTGACGCGACCCGCGACGCCTTTCAGAATGCATATGCGCTGCTCGATCGGGTGCCCGATCACCCCATGCGCGGGCTCCTGCTGCATGGCCTCGGCTACGTGCACAGTCTCCGCACCGAGTTCGACCAGGCGCTGGCCGTCGCCAAGCGAGCCGTTGCACTCGCTGCAACCAGCGACGACCCGATCCTGCTGGCCTCGTGCACCATCCAGGGCGAGGTGAACATGTTGCGGGGGCGGCCGCGCGCGGCTCTCGGCTGGCTGGAACGTGGAACGTCTCTGCTTGACGCCCTCGAGGAAACTTCGGGACATAGCTTTGCAGCGGACCCGGCCGTGACGGTCATCGCGATGCTCGGTCTGCAGCTGCTCCACCTCGGTCTGGTCGACCAGGGTCGAGCCCGCGTGCTCGAGGCCCATGCCCGCGCGAATCGCCTTGGGCAACCCACGGCCCGGATGGTGGCTTTGTGGTACGAAACGCTGTTCGAGCTGCGGCTCGACAATGCCAGGCGTGTCGCGGCGCTGGCCGAGGAGATGCGCGCGCTTGCCGAAGAATTCGCGTTGGCGCACGGTCGGACGGCTTGCCGCTGGTTCGGCGGGTGGGCGGCCGCCCGCATGGGGGCGCCCCTGGAGGGCTATCGCCGGATTCGGGAAGCGCACGAATCCAATGTGCGACTCGGGATGCTTGCGGGAGCGAGCGAGACTCTCGGCTATGCGGCGGAGGCGCTGTTGCTCAGTGGGGACTGGCGCGCGGCGCAGCAGCAACTCGAGGAGGCAAAGACGATCGCGCACCGATCCGGGGAGCTGGTGTACCAGCCGCAACTCTCCTTACTCGAGGCGGCGATCGCGCGGGCACGCGGGGACGACGCGATGGCCGAGGCCACGCTGCGACGGGCCGTGGTCGAGGCGCGAGCGCAGAGCGCACCCTGGCTCGAGTTGCTTTCGCTTCTGGCGCTCTGTGAATCCGCATACGCAACCGACGCGGACCGGGAGACGCTCGCAACGATCCTCGAGCTACTGCCCGAAGCGACCGAGACGGGCGCGGTGAACCGCGCTCGCGTCTTATTGGGCCTGGCGGACGACGCCTGAGGGCTCTCGTCCCGTGTCGCAACGCGGCCCAGCGGCCGCACCGTCAGTCCTGTGGCCTGGGTCTGGGATAATCGGCATAAAAGCCCTCGCCGGTCTTGACCCCGAGCTTGCCCGCGTCGAGATACTGGCGCAGCAGCTGTCGCGGCCCGGCCGGCAGCGCCGGGTTCTCCGCGGCATAGTGCTCTTCGATGTCGTAAACGACGTCGAGGCCTACCTGGTCCATCGCGCGGAACGGCCCGATCTTCGTTCCGAACAGCAGCTTCCACATCTCGTCGACATCCTCCGGCGTGGCGACTCCGCCGCCGACGACATCGAGCGCTTCCCGTTTGATCGCGGCCCAGATCCGGTTGAAGATGAATCCGGTGCTCTCGCGCCGGACCAGAAAGGGGCGCAGCCCGTAGGCGGGGAAGGTCTTCAGGACGAAGTCCAGCACCTCCTGAGAGGTGCTGCCGCAGGACATCACGTCCACCGCGATCTGCGTCGGCGGCATGTAGAAGTGCGTATTGAGCATCCGGTCGGTCGTGGACAGACCCGCCACGATCAACCGGCTTGCATACGATGAGGAGTTCGACGCAAGGATCGCGTCGCGCGGGGCGGCGGACTCCACTTGCGCGAAGATTTCCTGCTTCAGCTCCAGCCGCTCGGGCACCGACTCGATCACCAGCCACGCATCCGCAACGGCGTCCTCGAGACGCGCGACGAATTCGGCCCGTCCGCGCGCGCGCGACCCGGGGTCAGCGCCGGGGAGGCCGCCGATCTGCTGCTCGACGAAGTCCACGGCCGCGGCGCCTCGCTCCGCGTTCCGGGCGTTGATGCGGACGAGTCCTCCCCGGGCGGCGAACATCAGCGCGATGCGACGGCCCAATGTCCCGGCGCCGATCACGGCAACCGGCCGGTCCAGGTAATCCTGTGGAACGCTCAAGAGACCTCCTCGGAGTTGTCGATGCGGATCGGTGGAACAGGCCTTCACGCCCGGGTTGCGGGTCGTCCGGCCCTCATCGCGCCTCGAGCACCACGACGCTGTGGGCGCTCGTGCGGTAACGCGGCGTGGCGCAAGGCATCTGGCGCGCCCGTTCCACGACGTCGAACGGAGCCTCGCGAGCCGTATCGATGGCAACGTGCCAGGTGCGGCCCGCGATCTGCGGTATTTCGACGTCGATCGCAGTCTCGGCCATGTTCAGGATCACGTGCAAGTCTTCCTCCTCGCCCGTTCCGGCCATCGTGAGCGCGAGCATGCGGCCGTTCGGATCGCTCCAGCCCGGCGCGTCGAGTCGTGCGCCGTGCCAGGCGACGTCCGGAAGATCGCGGCCGGGCACGGGCCGGCCGTGGAAGAACCGGTTCGCCGTGAGGCACGGATGGCGCCGGCGGAATGCGATGAGCTCGCGCACGAACCTGAGCATGGTGCGGCGGGTCTCCACCAGGCGCCAGTCGAACCACGAGATCTCGTTGTCCTGCGAGTAGGCGTTGTTGTTGCCGCGCTGCGTCCGCAGCACCTCGTCGCCGGCGAGGAGCATCGGCACGCCGCGCGACAGCAGGAGCAGGGCCAGATGGTTCTTCGCCTGACGATCCCGCAGTGCCGTCACCGCCGCGTCGGTGGTCCCGCCTTCGATCCCGCAGTTGAAGCTCAGGTTGTCATTGCTGCCGTCGCGGTTTCCCTCGCCGTTCGCGTCGTTGTGCTTGCGGTCGTAGCTCACCAGGTCGTGGAGCGTAAAGCCGTCGTGGCACGTGATGAAATTGATGCTGTTGCACGGGAGCCGCCCGTCGTCCGCGTAGAGATCCGCACGTCCTGCGATGCGCGATGCGACCTCGCCGAGCAGGTTGGGATCGCCACGTACGAACCGTCGCATGACGTCGCGGTAACGACCGTTCCACTCCGCCCATGCCATGCCGGGGAATGCGCCCACGTGATAGAGGCCGGCCGCGTCCCAGGCTTCGGCGACGACGGGCACGGGCGCGAGCGTACGTGATGTCTCGATCGCCCACGGCACGGGCGGGTCGGCCATGATCCCGCCGTCCTGACCGCGCGTGAACACGCTCGCCAGGTCGAAGCGAAAGCCGTCCACGCCGAGCTGCTCCACCCAGTACTCGAGGCAACGGACGATGAAGCTGGTCACGAGCGGATGGTTGCAGTTCACGGTGTTGCCGCATCCCGTGTAGTCGCGATAGCGGCGTTTGTCCGTGGCATCGAGGTGATAGAAGACGTCGTTCGCCAGGCCCTTGAAATTGATGACCGGACCGTGGGCGCCGGCTTCGGCCGTGTGGTTGAACACCACGTCGAGCAACACACCGATGCCGGCGGCGTGTAGAGCGTCCGTCAGTGCACGGAATTCCCGAGGCGCATCCGCCGGATCCACGCAGTAACGCGGATGCGGGCTGAAGAAGCTGTGCGTGCTGTATCCCCAGTAGTTCCTGAGCCCGCGTGCGAACGCGGCGTCCGGAACGTCCTGCTCGTCGAAGGCCATCACGGGCAGGAGCTCGACGTGCGTGATTCCGAGGTCCTTCAGATAGGGTATCTTTTCGATGAGCCCGGCGAACGTGCCGGGATTTCGAACGCCGCTCGAGGGGTCGCGCGTGAAGCCGCCGACGTGCATCTCGTACACGATCGCCTCCTCGAGAGCGCGCGGTGCGGCACGTGCGGCCGGCGCCGGCGCAGGCACGGGGACGATCGCCCGCATCTCCGAGCGGCCGGGGTCGAGTCCCGCGATGACGCGGCGGCGGTCCCACTGCGCATCGCTCACGGCCCGCGCCCATGGGTCGAGCAATAGCCTGCGCTTGTCGAACGCGCGGCCCGTCGTGGCCGTATCGTTCGGCCCGTCGATGCGCCACGCATAACGGACACCGGGTTCGAGCCGCTCGACGAGGACGTGCCAGAAGAAGAACGTGCGGTTCTCCTCGGGCGTCAGACGGATCGTCTGGAGCGGCTCGGAGGCCGAGTCGTCCGCGTAGAGCAACAGCTCGACGCTCGTGGCGTGGCGACTGAACACGCAGAAATTCACACCGCCCGGCGTCGTCGTGACGCCGGGCGGGAATCGCGATCCGGGCCGAGTGCCGAACGGGCAGTCCGTCACATGGGCCACACCCAGTTGGTGATTTCGTCGCGGTCGGTGCCGTGCTCGTGCGCGTAGGCCAGGTTGAGGATGATTTCGTCCTTCATCTGCTCCTTCAGGTGAGCGGCGCGAGCGGCCAGCCCGGGCACCCGGTCGATCACGTCCATCACCAGCGTGAAGCGGTCGGTCTGGTTGAGGATCGCCAGCTCCAGCGGCGTATTGATGTTGCCGCGTTCCTTGTAGCCGCGCACGTGCAGGTTCTCGTGGTTCCGGAACCGGTAGGCGAGCTTGTGGATCAGCCAGGGATAGCCGTGGAAGTTGAAGATCACCGGTTTGTCGGTCGTGAACAGGCTGTCGAACTCGCGGTCGGTCGACCCGTGCGGGTGCTCGGCGCTCGGTTGCAGCTTGAACAGATCCACGACATTGACGAAGCGGACCTTCAGTTCGGGCAGGCGGTCGCGCAGGATGGCGGTGGCCGCGAGGGCTTCCTTGGTGGCGACGTCGCCGCAGCAGGCCACCACCACGTCCGGTTCCACACCCTCGTCGTTGCTGGCGCGCGTCCAGATGCCGATGCCCTTGGCGCAATGCACGATCGCCTCGTCGATGGTCGTGAACTGCAGGTGCTTCTGCTTGTCGGCGACGATGACGTTGATGCAGTCGGTCGAGCGCAGGCACTTGTCCGCCACTGCGAGCAGGGTGTTGGCGTCGGGTGGCAGGTAGATGCGCGTCACGCTCGGGCTCTTGTTGGTGACCAGGTCGATGAAGCCCGGGTCCTGGTGCGAGAAGCCGTTGTGGTCCTGGCGCCAGACCGTGGAGGACAGCAGGATGTTCTGTGACGACACCGAGGCCCGCCACGGCACGTGGTTCTTGCAGATGTCCAGCCACTTGGCGTGCTGGTTGAACATCGAGTCGATCACGTGGGCGAAGGCCTCGTAGGTGTGGAAGAAGCCGTGCCGGCCCGACAGGAGATAACCCTCCAGCCAGCCGATCAGCGTGTGCTCGGAGAGCATCTCCATCACCCGGCCGTCACGCGACAGCTCGCCGCCGTCGGCGTCCTCGGGGTACAGCTCCGCCATCCACATCTTCTTGCTCACCTCGTACACCGCCTGCAGGCGGTTGGAGGCGGTCTCGTCGGGTCCGAACAGCCGGAAGTTCGACATGTTGTCGCGCATCACGTCGCGCAGGAATGCGCCGAGCGGCCGCGTGTTCTCGTGCAGCGCCTTGCCCGGCTCCTTCAGGTCCACCGCGTAGGCGCGGAAATCCGGCAGCTTGAGTGCCTTGCGCAGCAGCCCGCCGTTGGCGTGCAGGTTGGCGCTCATGCGGCGCGTGCCGGTCGGGGCGAGTGCGCGCAGGTCGGGCCGCAGCCGGCCGTCGGCATCGAACAATTCTTCCGGCTTGTAGCTCCGCATCCAGTCTTCCAGGAGCTTCAGGTGCGCGGGGTTCTCGCGTACGTCGGAGAAAGGCACCTGATGCGAGCGCCAGGAACCCTCGGCCTTGTGGCCATTGATCTCCTTCGGCCCGGTCCAGCCCTTGGGCGAGCGCAGCACGATCATTGGCCAGCTCGGCAGCTCGGCCTTGCCGCTCTTCCGCGCGTCCCTCTGGATCCTGCGGATCTCCGCGATTGCTTCCTCGAGCGTGGCCGCCATGGCCTGGTGCATCGTGTCGGGGTCGTCGCCCTCGACGAAGTACGGCGTGTAGCCGTAGCCGTAGAACAGCGCCTTCAGCCGGTCGTGGCTCATGCGGGCAAGGATGGTCGGGTTGGCGATCTTGTAACCGTTGAGGTTCAGGATCGGCAGCACCGCCCCGTCGCGGATCGGATTGATGAACTTGTTGGAGTGCCAGGCGGTGGCGAGGGGTCCGGTCTCGGCCTCGCCGTCGCCCACCACGCAGGCGACGATCAGATCGGGATTGTCGAAGCAGGCGCCATAGGCGTGCGACAGGCTGTAGCCGAGTTCACCGCCCTCATGGATGGACCCGGGCGTCTCCGGGGTCACGTGGGATCCGATGTGGCCGGGGAAGGAGAACTGCTTGAAGAACTTCTGCAGTCCGGCCGCGTCCGGGCTCTTGTCGGGGTAGACCTCGGAGTACGTGCCCTCGAGATACGACGGACCGAGCACGCCCGGCGCGCCGTGCCCGGGGCCGGCCATGAAGATCACGTCGAGATCGTCGCGCTTGATCAGGCGATTGAGGTGGGCCCAGACGAAGGACAGCGCCGGGCTCGCGCCCCAATGCCCGAGCAGGCGGTGCTTGACGTGCGCGACCTTCAGCGGTTCCTTGAGCAGCGGGTTGTCGCGCAGGTAAATCATGCCCACCGAGAGGTAATTGCAGGCGCGCCACCAGGAATCGATGAGCGCGAGTTCTGCGGCGCCGAGCGGTTGATCGGCGGCGGAATGGAGTCGTGCGGGCTTGGTCATCGGAAGCTCTCCATGTGTTGTTGGCTTGCAGTTCGCTGCGGCAAGCGTCGACCGGTCATCACCTGGTCCGAATCGAGCGGGCGCCAATCAGGTAATCGGACACGGCACGGCCTGCCAGATCTCACGTGCATACTCGGTGATGGTTCGATCAGCGGAAAACTTGCCGGAGCTTGCGACATTGAGGATCGCCTTGTTCGCCCAGGCGTGCCGGTCCGCGTAGAGCCGGCTCACCTTCTGATGGGCCTCGCTGTACGACTTGAGATCGGCCAGGTGCATGTAATGGTCACCGTGCGTCAGCAGGGCGTCGCGAATGGGCTGGAAGATTCCCGGCTCATGGCGATTGAAGTACTCCGAAAAAATCAGGTCCAGCGCCGCCCGGGTTTCGGGCTCGTGCTCGTAGTGCCACTGCGGGTCGTACGAGTCGCGGCCGTTGGCCACCTGTTCGGCGTTCAGACCGAAGAGGAACAGATTTTCTCTGCCGGCCTCCTCGGCGATCTCGACCGTCGCCCCGTCGAGTGTGCCGATCGTGAGCGCGCCGTTCATCATGAACTTCATGTTGCTCGTCCCGCTGGCTTCGTAGCCCGCCGTCGAAATCTGCTCGGAGACGTCGCTCGCGGGAATGAGGCGCTCGGCCACCGAGACGCAGTAGTCCGGCACGAACAGCACCTTGAGGCGGCGGTTCACCGCCGGATCGCCGTTGACGGTGCCGGCCAGGTTGTTGATGAACTTGACGATCACCTTGGCCAGCGCGTACGCGGGTGCCGCCTTGCCGGCGAAGAAGAACGTGCGGGGCGGGAATTCGAGCCCGGGATTCGCGCGCAGGCGATTGTAGAGCACCACGATGTGCAGCGCGTTGAGCAGCTGGCGCTTGTATTCATGGATGCGCTTGATCTGGCAGTCGAAAATGCTGTCCGGATCGACGACCTCACCGGTGGCGGTCCTGAGCCAGTCCGCGAACCGCGTCTTGGCTTTCCGCTTCACCTTGAGAAAGGCCTCCTGGAAGCTCGGGTCGCCCGCGAGCGGCTTCAATCCGGCCAGCTGGTCCAGGTCCGTGACCCAGCCATCGCCGATCGCCTCGGTGATCAGTTGCGCGAGTCCCGGATTGCACGTCAGCAACCAGCGGCGCGGTGTCACGCCATTGGTCTTGTTGTTGAACCGTTCCGGGAACAGGTCCGACAGATCCTTGACGACACTCGTGCGCAGCAATCGTGAGTGGATGGCCGAGACGCCATTGGTGCTGTGCGAGCCCACGATCGCCAGGTTGGCCATGCGCACGCGCTTGACCGGGCCTTCTTCGATCAGGCTCACCCGCTCGACCCGATCCCCGTCGCCGGGGAACCGGGTGCGCACCTCGTCGAGCAGCCGGTGATTGATCTCCTGGATGATCTCGCGCTGGCGTGGCAGCAGCTGCTCGAACCAGGTGAGCGGCCATTTTTCCAGTGCCTCCGGCAGCAGCGTGTGATTGGTGTACGCGAGGGTCCGCTGTGTGATCCCCCAGGCCTGGTCCCATCCCAGCCGGGCCTCGTCGAGAAGGATTCGCATCAGTTCGGTCACGGCCATGGCCGGGTGCGTATCGTTGAGCTGGATGGCGGCTTGCCGGGGGAGGGCGCTCCAATCCTCATTGCTGCGCCGGAAGCGCCGCACCAGGTCGCCCAGGGAGCAGGCGACGAGGAAATACTCCTGCAGGAAGCGCAACCCCTGTCCCATGCTGGTGGAGTCGTCGGGGTACAGAACGCGCGTCAGCGACTCGGAGGCGAGCGATTCGGCCAGTGCACCGACGAAGTCGCCACGGCTGAACCGCTGGAAGTCGAAATAGTCCGGCGTGGCGGCCGCCCACAGACGAAGCGTATTGATGGTCTTGCCGCCATAGCCGACGACCGGCCGGTCGAAAGGGATGCCGAGCAGGACCGATGGGCGCCCGATGATGGGCTGCAGCTCGCCCCCGCGCAGCTCGAACGAGCAGTTGAGCTTCACTTCGACCGCTTCCTCCAGCCGCGCGACTTCCCAGGGATCGGGGTGCCGCAACCAGTTGTCGGGCTGCTCGAACTGCCAGCCGTCCTTGATGGTCTGTTTGAAGATGCCGTACTCGTAGCGCAGGCCGTAACCCATGGCCGGGAGCGCGAGGGTCGCCATCGAGTCCAGGAAGCACGCGGCGAGGCGCCCGAGGCCGCCGTTGCCGAGGCCGGCATCGGGCTCCGCCTCGACCATGGCCCGGTCGACGTTGTACTTCCCTTTGATCAGCTCGAAGACGAGATCGGCCAGTTGCGCGTTGACCGCGTTGTTCACGAGCGAACGCCCGAGCAGGAACTCCATGGACAGGTAATAGACGCGCTTCGGGTTCTTCTGCTCATACGTCCTCTCAGTGAGCAGCCAGCGCTGGGAAATGATGTCGCGCAGCGACCGTGCCATCGCTTCGAACTGTTCGCGCGGGGTCGCCTTGAACGGATCGATCACGCCATCGAACAACAGGTGCCGGTTGTAGAGCGCCTCGTCCGCGCCGGAGAACTGTACCGGCCCGCACCCGTATTGCAGACGCAGTGCGTCAAATCGGTCGTTCATGAGGCCTCCTCAGTCGCAGCAGTTCGAGTGGCCGATGTCGTTCCCGGCGGCAGCACGGATCGAGGTGGTGCTTCGTTGGTGCAAGGACACGGCGGAAATGAACGGCGCATGTATTCGATGGATGTCCACTGCACAGGCTAGCGCTGGGGCTGTGCGGAGTAGTCAGCAAAACGTCACTCTTCGGTCGGCCTTGGGTAAGTGCTCGTACGCGAGCCGCAGGCGGACGCCGGCTACCTGGCGGTGTCGAGAGCCGCGCTCTTCGACTCGATGACGGCCAGCAACTGCTTCCATGACTTGACGAACGCCTTCGCGCCCTCGTCCTGCAGCCGCGCAGCCAGCGCGTCGACGTCGATGCCAGCCTTCGCATGCTCGGCGACGACCGCCTCGCAGTCGCCGCCGTCTTGCGCGAGCGGCTGGCCAATCCGGCCGTGATCGGCAAAAGCCTTGAGCGTACCCTCGGGCATCGTGTTCACGGTGTGCGGCGCGGCGAGCCCGCTCACGTAGAGGATGTCCGGTGCCTTCGGATCCTTGGTGCCGGTGCTGGCCATCAGCAACCGTTGGGCCCGCGCGCCCGCGTTGAACGCGCGCTGCCACCGCGGCGAGGCCATCAGCTCGACGTATGCCTTGTAAGCGCGCTTGCCGATGGCGATGCCGAGCTGGTTGCGCAGTCCCTCGGGGACTTCCGCCGCCACCGCTGCGTCCCAGCGGCTGATGAACAGCGATGCCACGGAGGCCACGTCGGGCCTCAGGCCCGCCGCGATCCGCCGCTCGATGCCGCGCAGATAGGCCCCGGCAGCCGCAACGTACTGCTCGCGCGAAAACAGCAAGGTTACGTTCACCGGCACGCCGGCGAAGATCGTCTCCTCGATGGCCGGCAGCCCTTCCGGCGTACCGGGGATCTTGATGAACACATTGGGCCGCCCGGCGCGGGCATGCAGTTCCCTGGCGACCGAGATCGTGGCCTGCGTGTCGTACGCGAGCAGCGGCGAGACTTCCAGCGAGACGAACCCGTCCACGCCGCACGTACGGTCATGGACCGGCCGGAACAGGTCCGCCGCCTGCGTGATGTCCTCGAGGGCCAGGTCGAAGAACAGCGCCTCGCCCGATTTCCCGCCATCCAGCTTCCTGCGGATGGCCGCGTCGTACGTCGCGCTGCCGTTGACGGCCTGGTGGAAGATGGTCGGGTTGGAGGTCAGACCGGTCACGGACAGCTCGTCGATGTAGCGCTGCAGCGTGCCGCTGGTGAGCATGTCGCGCGTGATGTTGTCGAGCCAGAGGCTCTGCCCGAGGTCGTGCAACTGCTGGGTGGGTTTCATGGGATTACCGTTCGGCGGAGTACCGTTGCATTGAATGGCCGGGTGGAACAAGACCCGCACGCGATGCGATCACGTGGCAGGCTCCTCGAGCGCGTCGTCCACGATCTGTTGCGCCTCCTGCACGATCGCCTGCAGGTGTCGCTCGTCGCGGAAGCTCTCGGCGTAGATCTTGTAGATGTCCTCGGTGCCCGACGGGCGCGCCGCGAACCAGCCGTTTTCGGCGACCACCTTCAGGCCGCCGATGGCCGCGCCGTTGCCGGGCGCCCGGGTGAGCTTCGCGCAGATCGGCTCGCCTGCCAGCTTCGAGGCCTTCACCGCCGCGGGGGACAGCTTGCCGAGCTTCGCCTTCTGCTCGGGCGTGGCCACGGCGTCGAGTCGCGTGTAGTGCGGGGCGCCGAATTCGGCGGTCAGTTCGCGGTAGTGTTCGCCCGGGTCCCTGTCCGTGCGGGCGGTGATCTCCGCGGCGAGCAGATTCATGATCAGGCCGTCCTTGTCGGTGGTCCACACGGTGCCGTCTCGGCGCAGGAAGCTCGCCCCGGCGCTCTCCTCCCCGCCGAAGCAGAACGAACCGTCGAACAGACCGGGCGCGAACCACTTGAAGCCCACGGGGACTTCGCACAGCGTGCGGCCCAGCTTCGCCACGACACGGTCGATGATGCTGCTGCTCACCAGCGTCTTGCCCACAGCGGCCCGTGGCGACCACTGCTCGCGATGTGTCAGAAGGTATTGGATCGCGACGGCCAGGTAATGGTTCGGGTTCATCAGCCCCGACGGCGTGACGATGCCATGCCGGTCGGCGTCCGGATCGTTGCCGAACGCGAGCCGGTACTGGTCCTTCAACCCGACCAGCCCCGCCATGGCGTACGGGCTGGAGCAGTCCATGCGGATCTTGCCGTCGTGGTCCAAGGTCATGAAACCGAAGGTCGGGTCGACACTGGGGTTCACGACGGTGAGGTCGAGCCGGTACCGCTGCGCGATCGGCTCCCAGTAGTGCACCGCCGCGCCGCCCAGTGGATCGACTGCCAGGCGCAGGCCGGCCGCGCTGATCGTGTCCATGTCCACCACGTTGCGCAGGTCGTCCACGTACGGCGCGATCAGGTCCTCCTGCCGGGTCGAGGCCGGGCTCATCGCCGCAGACAGCGTCCACCGCTTCACGCCCGTGTTGCCCGCCCGCAGCAACTCGTTCGCCCGATCCTGGATGGCCCGCGTCACCGCCGTGTCCGCTGGGCCGCCGTCGGTCGGGTTGTACTTGAATCCACCGTCCTCCGGGGGATTGTGTGACGGCGTGATGACGATGCCGTCGGCGAAACCGGAGTCGCGTCCGCGGTTGTGCACCAGGATCGCGCGCGACACGACAGGAGTCGGGGTCACTCCGTCGTCGCGCTGGATCACCGTGTGCACGCCGTTGGCGGCAAGCACTTCCAGCGCCGTCCGCTGCGCGGGCCCCGACAGCGCATGCGTGTCCTTGCCCATGTACAGCGGACCGTCGGTTCCCTGCTGTCGCCGGTAGTCGCAGATCGCCTGGGTGATCGCCAGGATGTGGGCCTCGGTGAACGAGCCGGTCAGCGACGAGCCGCGATGGCCGCTCGTGCCGAAGCTCACCCGCTGCGCCGGGTCGCCCAGGTCGGGTTCGCGTTCGTAGTACTGCCCCTCCAGCGCCGCCACGTCCGCCAGCATGGAGGGGAGGGCCGGTTTGCCGGCGAGGGCGGAGACTGCCATGTGCGTCAGGTCCCTTGCGCGCAGGTCAGAAGAACCACGACACGCTCAACGTCCCGAATTCTGCATTCTTGCGCTCGGTCTCGAACATGTCGGTGAAATAGGTCCGGGCGAGGCTCAGGACGAAGCCGCGATGTCGCACGGCGATGCCGACAGTACCCGTGCCGATGAAAGGCTCCGAGTCGACCGAGCGGCTGTCGTGGAATACCGTGCCGTCGAGCGGCAGGTAGTGTGCAACGCCGTAACCGCCGAACCCGCCGTAGAACGCAACGGACCAGCCCTGCACCGGCCCGACACCGACGGTCGATGCGGCATTGAGCCCTGACCGCAGGGCGGGTACACCCAGCGCGTCCACCAGGTTCCAGCCGACCTCTCCGTACATGCCGCCTGCGACACCGGTGAAGTAGTTGCCGACACCCACGGTGCCGACCGGCACGAGTCTCCACGAGGCGGACTTGCCGACATCCCCTTTGGCCCACAGATGAGCGACCGAGTAGGCCACGTTGACGACTGCCTCGCCCGGCAATTGCGTGTCCCACCCCATCGGCTCGTCGGAGCCGATCACGTCGTGAAACCATGTCTGTACGTCTTCAGCTTGCGAGGCAGGGCCCACGACGCCCACTTTGAGGGCCCATGCATGCGTCGTACGATCGCGCCGCGCATACAGCACGTTGTCCAGGTACAGCACGCCCGCATAGGGCTGGTCGTCCTTCGGCGGGTTCGGATCGGTGATGTCGTCCGGAGTATGCATCTCCTGGGCGACGGACCACGACGCATACGTCTGGTAGCCCTCATCGGAGGCGAACGGCAGGAACGACCAGAACCCGGCCCATTTGCGGACGGAACTCTCGGCGCCGTAGGTACTGATCTCGTTCGAATTCCACGTGGCGCCGAGTCCATTGGTGTAATTGTTGTCGGAACCCGTGAACGTGTCGTTCTCGACCGTGATGGTCATCGCCCCGTCGTACGTCCCGGTCGACTGGGTCACGCAACCGACGGCGCAACACGACACCAGCGCCGCCAGAGCGACCTTGATGCCTGTTCTGGCCGCTCTCACCGCGCCGCAGCTTGCTCGGCCTGGAGCTGATTCGGGCGAGTCGGGAATCTGTTTCACGAGCATCTCCTTGTAACAATGCGTCTTTCCGGCGATTGCGCGCCAGTCACGGTCTTGCCACCTGCCAGAATGACCCCGTGACGTGTTCGAGGGACCGGCCGGGCTCATTGGGCCGCAGGTCGTACCGCAACATCGCGACGATGTCCGCGCTCACCTGCGGATTGGAGGCCAGGTAACCGTGACCGAAGAAGTCAGTCCTGCCGCGGACCTGGACGATGTCGACGGCACCCAGCGAGGCGATCGCTGCGATCTGGTCGGCGTTCAACATCTTCGAGTCGACCCGCCCGAGCCGGGCAATGCTGCCCATCAGCCAGCCCGCCGTCGCGAGCGCCTTGTCGTCCGGCGAAACGTAGACGGTGACCCTGAGGCCGGGTGCCGGGGGGATGAGGGCGCCCGCGTCCGCTTTCCCGCCGAATGGCAGGTCAGGGTCGGAGAAGACCTTGAAGATCTTGGTCAGCGCGACGTCGCCATCGAGGTCGGGAGCGACGAGCACGACATTGCCGATGTGGTACTCGCGATCCGGTGAGCTCCGCAGTCCGTACGCCTCGACGCTGAGTGCAGCCAGTGCCGACGTGAGCGTGTCCGTGCCGCGGCTGTGCGCGATCAGGTGTATGCGCTCCACGCCCGGCGTGCGGCCGACGATGCGGATCAGCTTCAACAGGTCCTCGACCGCGTATTCGGACGACTCCCGGTCGAAGCCGTAGCCGAAGAGAATGCCGCGCCGTCCGTCCGCGGGCCAGGTGAAGATGCCGCAGACGAAGTCCCGTCCCAGGAAGTGGCACAACTCGCCCATGGACAGCGCGGCTTCCTCGAAGCTGGTGTGGTAGCCGTGCACGAACAGCACGACTTCCTTGCGGCGGGCGATGGCGAGCCGACTCGCAATCTCTGCCTGCAACCGATGCTTCGCCTGTTCGTACGCCTCGACCACGGCGGGTACGCGTCTCACGCCATCCGGAGCAACATCGACTTCGAACGGCGTGGGCGGAAAGCGCCCGCGCTCCGTGGTCGGCCCGAGCCTGAGCTGCACCGGATGGGCGCGCGGGGTCGCCGTGCTTTCCTGCACCAGCTCGTCCCAGGTGAGGTCTTCGCCGAACTCTATCGTCGCCGATCCGAACGCCATCGAACGCGATCGTTCCGAGCTATACGGCGTGGCGTCGGCCTGCTCGGCCGGTGCGCGATCGGTGACGAACAGCAGGTCGAGGGACGGGCGGCGACTGTCGATCGCCGAATCCTCGAAGAGCGGCTTCGCATTCTCCCCTGTGTAGAGCGCCGGGGTCGGCATCATCGGGAAAGTGGTCGCGCAACCCGACACGACGAATGCGATGGCGACGACGGCGATGCGGGCGCCACGAAGTGAGCGAGACCGGACAATGCGTCGGGCTCTCATTTGAATGCTCCGTCCATCCGTCAGTCGTCCCTGGCATCCACTGAATGCTGATTCGGCATCCGGCGACCAGCGTAGTACCGGCGTTCCGCCAGGTGGTCAGCGAACCGTCGTCGTTTGGTCTGAATGACGAAGAGCGGTGCGGCGGGCATGCCGGCCGAGCGCCACGGCGAGCACGAGCTTCGTATCGCCATGCGCGCAAGGTTGACCGAATGCCGACCTCTTGCTGACGACTTGTTGAAACCGGGGGGCTACGCTGACGCCCACGGTCCTCGCAAGCAACGCCAATGTCACTCAAAGCCGATCCGAAGTACCCCAGCCGACGCGCCTACGTCGTGAAGTTCCGGGGTGACGCCATGCCCCACGCGCTCGCCGGCCGCATCGAGAACCTCGTCACGGGTCGGCAACTCGAATTCAACTCGGGCGGGGACCTTCTCGACTGCATCGCACGGGACCTTCGCGAGCACGATGACGAACTGCCCGCCGATCTTACGGGGGTCGAACGATGACGGAGCCTCTCGACGACTCCTCCACCGCGCACTTGATGAAGAGCCTGGACGAAATCGATACGCAGATCGCAAGGTTTGCGCTGCTTTGCCATGTCCGGATCCTCGACCCCGGCGTCATCGAGCGAGTGTTGCGCAAGGATGCGTCCGTGTGCGGAACGAGCAATCCGATCGCATTCGAGAAGCTGCATGACATGCTGGCCATGCATTTCGGGGTTCGTGACTCCGCGGGCATTGCCCATGGGCACGCGTCAGTCTCCCGTGTCGAACAGCAGGTCATCGACCGATTACGAGCCCGTTTCCCGCACCTCGCGGCCCAATGGCCGCCTGCCGCGCGCTGAGGCGCTGGACGAGACGCGCTGATCAATCGCAACTCGATCGATGCGCAAGCTGGCCTGGCACGGGCGCCGGGCGATCGCAACGGGCCGGGCGAAGCCCTGACGGGACCCACGAATTCCGGACGGAATGGCGACGCATCGCTGACCACTCCGCTCCCGCGGACCCATACGCTGGGCATACCTCGAGTTTCAACGTCACTCCTGTCCGATGCGCACACTTTCACACTGCCCCACGATTTCCTCGCTGGCGAGCCTCGACGTGCGAGCGGCGTTAGTCACGCTGACTGCGTCGCTGGTGTGCGTCCTGGCGGGGTGTGCGACCCCCACGCTCGAATCCAGCGTCGACGTGCCCGACCGGTACGCAGCGGCACCGCAGTCCGAGAGCGGGCCGGAGGCCGCCTGGTGGGAGAATTTTCAGGATCCGGTCCTGTCGGATCTGATTCGCCGCGCCGCAGTCGAGAACCGCGACGTCAAGGTAGCCGCGGAGCGCCTGCGCGCCGCACGGGCCGGCGCGAAGATCAGCCGGTCGTGGCTGTTTCCGAGCATCAGCGGCGTCGCCGGTTACAACGAGCAGGGCACCGGCTACGACTGGCCCGTCACCGAGCGAGTGCCGGATACGAAGGCCGGCGGCGCCGGCCTCGACGTGTCCTGGGAAATCGACCTGGCCGGCGGGCTGCGCGCGGGCGCCAAGGCCGCCGAGGCCGATGCACTGGCGGCCGCCCACGGTGTCCGGGGCGTGCGCCTGCTCGTGCTGAGCGACGTCGCCACCAACTACTTCATGCTGGTGGGCGCGATGCGCCAGCTCGAGACCGTGCGCGCGATCTCGGCCGCACAGGACGAGACGTTGCGGCTCGTCACGGCGCGCCATCGCGTCGGTCTCGGCACGCCGTTCGACGTCGAGCGGGCGCGCACGGCCGCGGCAAGCGCGCGCGCTGCGATCCCTCCGCTCGAGACGGTCGCAGCCATCTCGCGTCACCGCATCGCCGTGCTGATCGGCGACCAGGCGGCCAACGCGGCCAACATCACGCCGTGGCAGGGAGTCCTCGCGGTGCCCGAGACCAGGTCGGGCCAGCCCGCCGAACTGCTCGAGCGCCGGCCCGACCTGCTGGCCGCGAAGGCGCAGCTCGATGCTGCGAACGCCCGCCGTCGGCAGGCCAAGGCGGAATGGTTCCCGCATGTCTTCGTCGACGCGCTCTTCGGCCGGGCGACGATGGACCTCAACGGTCACGCGCTCGGGGCGACGCGCTTCACGAATGCTTCCGCGATGCTGGCCATGCCCATCTTCAACGCAGGACGCACGCGCGCGATCAACGACATCGCCGAGGCCGGGCAGCGCGAAGCCCTGCTGCTTTACGAGGATGCCATCGTGCGAGCACTGGAAGACGTCGAAAATTCGCTGGTTGCGTTCGGCAACGAACGCAGCCGCGCAGAGACGCTGAAGATCGCAGCCACGTCGGCCGACTCTGCGTTCAGCCGCGCGCAGTCGATGTACGACCGCGGCCAGATCGACCTGTTGCCGCTGCTCGACGCACAGCGCACGCGGCTCGCCGTCCGCGTCAACTCGAACGACAGCGACACGCAGCTGCTGCTCGACAGCGTCCAGCTCTACAAGGCCCTGGGCGGAGGCTGGCAAGTCTTCGAGCCCGTCGCCGCGAACACGTCCAAGAAACCATGAACACCCCGACCAGATCCCGAGGAACCGTCGTGAAGACGTCTATTGCCCTGGTGGCGGTCGTCGCACCGCTTGCGGCGGTGCTGACCGCATGCAGCCACGAGCCCGCCCCCGAAGTGCTGCGACCCGTCCGCACCGTCGAAGTCCGCTATGGCGAAGCGCGCGAGGAGAATCGCTACGTCGGCACCGTGCAGTCCCGTCACGAAGTCGACCAGGCCTTCCGCGTCGGCGGCAAGGTCGTCGAGCGTCGCGTGGACGTGGGCGATGTCGTGCGCGAAGGCGACGTGCTGGCCGTGCTCGACGACAGTGACTATCGCCTGGCCGTGCAGGCCGCCGAGCAGCAGCTCACGGCGGCGATCGCGAACGCGAAGCAGGCCGAGTCGGACCGCAAGCGTCTCGAGGACCTGAAGGCCGACGGTTCCGTCAGCGTCGCCGACGACGAACACGCGCAGAGTGCCGCGCAGACGACCAAGGCAGCAGCCGAGGCCCAGGCGCGCCAGCTCGAACTGGCACGCAACCAGTTGCAGTACACCATGCTGCGCGCGCCGCGCAGCGGTGTCGTCACGGCCGTGCGCTTCGAGATCGGCCAGGTCGTCGCTGCGGGCCAGCCGGTCGTCTCGCTCGCGAACGAAGGC
>DASSJN010000224.1:0-4507 GCA_035691185.1 Steroidobacteraceae bacterium | reverse complement strand
AGGACGAGGGCCCCGGGTTCCTGGTGCAGATGGTCGACACGCTGGCGGCGTGGGTCACCGGCGTCGTGGTGCTCGGCCCGGCGGACTAGGCCGGGGCCGGACACCGTCCGGCCGCGGCGTCAGCGCGCCGTCGTCGCCTCGGCGGGGCCCATCAGCCGGCGCGCGAAATACGTGTACTCGAGCGCGATGCGATACGCGAGCTGGTCCTGGTTCGACGTGCCGCCGTGCCCGCCTTCGACGTTCTCGTAATAGAAGTACTCGTGACCGAGGGCCTTCATGCGTGCCGCCGCCTTGCGCGCGTGTGCGGGGTGCACGCGGTCATCCCTGGTCGACGTGTAATAGAACACGGGCGGATAGTCCACGTCGGTGCGCAGGTTCTGGTACGGCGACCACTGCGAGATGTAGCGCCAGTCGTCCGTGGCCGGATCGCCGTATTCGGCCACCCAGGACGCCCCGGCGCCGAGCCGCGTATAGCGCCGCATGTCGAACAGCGGCACGCCGCACACCACGGCCGCGTACAGATCCGGCCGCTGGTTGACGATCGCGCCCATCAGCAGGCCGCCGTTGGAGCGGCCGATGGCGCCGAGCCTGGCCGGGGTCGTGACGCCCGTGCGCACGAGATCTTCGGACACGGCGATGAAATCGTCGAAGACCTTCTGGCGGTTTTCCCGCAGCCCGGCCTGGTGCCAGCGCGGCCCGTACTCCGAGCCGCCCCGGATGTTTGCGAGCACTAGCACGCCGCCGCGCGAGACCCAGAGCTTGCCGGCGATCGCGCCGTGCTGCGGGCGCGAGGGGTCCTCGTAGTAGACCGGCAACGTCGCGGCGAGGAATCCGCCGTACGCATACTGCACGGTCGGCGCGTTGCCGCGTTTCAGCACGTCCTTGCGCGCCATCACGAAATACGGGATGCGCGTGCCGTCCTTCGACGTCGCGAAGCGCTGCTCGACGACGACGTCCGCCGCGTCGTAGGCGGCCGGCGCGGTGAAGATCTTCCCGGTCCGGTTGCCGGCAGTCACGTAGTAGAGCGACAGCGGGGACGTCAGGCTCTCGTACGTCAGCAGGGCATCGTCCGTGCCGCCGCCTGCGGACACGACCTTCACCACGCCGTTGGCCGGCAACGAAATCCCGGTCGCGCGCCATTCGCCGCGGCTCGTGCGCGTGACGCGCATCGCGCGGCCCGAGACGTCCTCGAGGTACTGGACGACGAGGCCGCTCCTGCCGATCGCGACGGTCTCGATCGACTGCGTTGCGCTCGGCGTGAAGACGGGCTCCGCGACGCCGCTGTCGAGCTCGTAGGCGACGACGGCTCCGGAGGCGTAGGTGCGGTCGCGGTACGTCCACGGCTCACGCAGCGAGAAAATCGCTCGCCCGTCCAGCACGCCCTGCAGGTCGGCGTTGCGCGGCAGCGGCAGCTCCCTCGGCGAGCCGAGGCCGGCGGCGTAGTGATATTCCGTTTCGAAGAACGACACGCTGCGCACGACGAACGGGCGCGCCGCGCCATCCTGCTCGACGAACGAACGAACCGCCACGTCACGCGCATGGCCTTCGAACAGCGGCGTCGCGTCGGCGAGCGGCGTGCCGCGGCGCCAGATCTTCACGATGCGAGGGTACCCGGATTCCGTCAGCGTCCCCACGCCCCAGCCGGTGCCGACGAGCAGGGTGTCCGCATCGACCCAGGCGACGTCCGACTTCGCTTCGGGCACGCCGAACCCGCCACGCACGAACGACCGGGTCGTCGTGTCGAACTCGCGCCAGGTCGAGGCATCGCCACCGCCGCGCGACATCTCGACCATGCAGCGGCGGTACTCGGGCGACAGGCAGATCGTCTGGCCGGCAACCCAGTTCTCACGCTCCTCCTGCGCGAGGCGGTCGAAATCCACCAGGGTTTCCCATCGCGGCGCGCCCTGGCGGTAGCTCGCGACGCTCGCGCGGCGCCACAGGCCGCGCACGTGCACGTCGTCCTGCCAGAAGTTGTAGACGTGGCCCGCATGGATCGACCCCACCGGGATCCGCGCGGGCGAAGTCAGGATGGCACGCGCCTCCGACCGTAACGCGGCGAAGCGCGCGTCGCCCTCGAGCGCGGGCAGCGAGCGCGCATTTTCGGCGCGCACCCACGCGAGCGCGTCCGCCCCTTCGATCTCCTCGAGCCACGTGTAGGGGTCTTCGACCTGCTCGGCGTGCACCGCCGGGACGACGACTGCGACGACGGCCGCGACGGCCGGAATGAGCTTCCGCAACAAGGACGTCTCCTTCGTGGGCGACGATGGACGCGGGGGCGTCGCGCACGCCGGTGTGGCGCGGTCGCCCGGCCATTTTAGCGTCATCCGGTGGTAGCCGTGGCACCCGGGCCCTTGGATAATCACCGCCTTGCCGAGGACCGGCCGGAGACGCAGCATGAGACCCTCGCTGAACGTGATCAGCCCCGAGCTCTGCGCCGGGGTCGTCGCCGAGGCGAAACGCATCATGGCGGAGTCGGGCATGGAGATCCGCGGCCCGGCGCTGCGCCAGCGGCTGCTCGACGCGGGTCTGAAGGTGGCCGCGGACGGCACGCGCATCCTGTTTCCGCCCGAGGTCGTCGAGCGTGCGATCGCCACCGCGCCGAAGGCGTTCACGCTCCACGACCGCGACGGCCGTCCGCACGCCGAGCTCGGCGGCAACAACGTGCACTACGTGCCGGGATCGAGCGGGCTCAAGATCCTCGACCACCGCACGGGCGAGACGCGGCTGACCGATTCCACGGATTTCGTCGAGTACGCGCGGCTCTGCGACGGCCTCGAGCACATCGCCTACCTCGCCACCGCGTTCTCGACCAACAAGGACATCGAGTCGCAGGTCTCCGACGCGTGGCGTCTGTACATGCTGCTCACGACCTCGAAGAAGCCGATGGTCTCGGGTGCGTTCACCGAGCACGGCGTGCCGCGCATGCGCGACATGATGCAGCTGTTCCGACGCGACCGCGCCGAGCTGGTCGCGAAGCCGATGTCGATCTTCACGATCACGGCGACGGGCAATTTCCGCTACAGCGAAGACTCGTGCCAGAACCTGCTCGACTGCGTCGAGGCCGGCATCCCGGTCGAGATCGTACCCGTGACGCTCATGGGCCTCATTGCGCCCGTCACGCTCGTCGGTGCGCTGGTCTTCCACCTCGTCGACACCCTGACCGGCATCACCATGGCGCAGATCGTGCGCCCGGGCGCCCCGGTGCTGTTGGGAGGCGCGCCCGCGACCTTCCACATGAAGTCGGCGAGTTCGCCCATGGCCGCGATCGAGGCGCAGCACCTCAACGTCGCCTACGTCGCTGCGGCGAAGTCGCTTGGGCTGCCGACGCAGGCGTACATGGCCCTCTCCGACAGCAAGTTCCTCGACGCCCAGGCCGGCGGGGAGACGTTCTCGAGCGCGCTGCTCGCGGCGCTTGCCGGCGTCAATTCCGTCTCGGGCCCGGGCATGCTGGATTTCGTGCTGACCTTCAGCCTGCCGAAGCTGGTGTTCGACAACGAAGTCTGCGGACAGTGCCTGCACTTCGTGCGCGAGCTGACCGTGCTGGAGGACCTGCCGGTGCAATCGCTGGTCGACGACTTGCGCGCGAACGATCACCTGATCACCTCCGCGCACACGCTCAAGCACTGGCCGCGCGAGCTCTACCTGACGGATCCGGTGATCGACCGCGAGAACCGCGAGACGTGGCAGAAGGCCGGCTCGAAGGACCTCTACCAGCGTGCGTGCGAGGGCGTGGAATCACGGCTCGCGGCGTACCAGCCGATCGAGACCGACGCGGCGCTCGACGCCGAGCTGCGGCGCATGATCGTGTCCGGGCTCATGACGCAGAGCGAGCTGCCCGCGCTGCCGCCGCCGCCCGAACCGACGAACCAGGGCGCGACGCGCGGACGCCGGCCGACTCGCCGCCGGACGGCCTGAGGCGGCTGCGGGAGCGCGTTACACCCGTTTCAGCATCATCACGTTGCCGACGACCGCCAGCGCGGCGCCGGCGAGCGTGAGCCAGTCGGGCCGCAGGCCTTCGAACGCGATCGAGACGACGAGCGCGAGCAGCGGCGTCATGACGCCGACGGTCGCGGCGGGCCCCGGCCCGATCCGTTCCTGCAGCGTGAGGAAACATGCGAACGTCAGCACCGATCCGGCGAGCGACAGGTACAACAGCGACACCCACCACGACACCGAGGCCGGCACCGTGAATGCATCGCCCACGGCGAGCGCGAATACGACGGACGTCGCCGCGCCGTAGAGCATGCCGTAGCCGAGGGCCGGCCAGAACGGCAGTCCGTTCGCGCGATTGCGGCTCGCGGTCAGGCTGCCCACGGCCGAAAGCAGGACCGAGCCGCCCGTGAACAGCGCGCCGAGCATGGTCCGTTCGTCGCCGGCGGCGCGCGCGAATTCGGGCCAGAAGATCAGCGCCACGCCGCAGAGCCCGAGCACCCCGCCGACGACGAAGCGTGTGCCGATCCGCAGGCCGAACAAGGCCCTGGCGCCGAGCCCCGAGACGAGCGGTGAC